>JASLZV010000207.1:3770-4137 GCA_030754715.1 Phycisphaerae bacterium | reverse complement strand
AAAGGCGCCGCCCGCCGACAAAAGCACAAAAGGGTCCTCAAGGACGCCCGGGGATTCTATGGGGCCGCCTCTCGCAGATACCGCACTGCCCTCGAGAAGATCTTCCGCGCCGGCGTGATGGCGACCCGTGACCGCAAGACCCGAAAACGCCAGTTCCGTCGTCTGTGGATCACGCGAATCTCCGCCGCTTGCAACCAGCGCGGAATCCGCTACAGCACCTTTATCAACGCCCTGTCGGTCGCGGACATTTCGCTGAACCGCAAGATGCTCAGCGAAATTGCTATTTCCGAGCCGGCCGCCTTCGACGCGATCATAAAGGCCGCCAAGGTCGTCGCCTGAGCGAGCAATCGGTAACAAGTCAATCGGT
>JASLZV010000207.1:0-3760 GCA_030754715.1 Phycisphaerae bacterium | reverse complement strand
GCTTGACGACATGCAGGCCCTGCAAAAGCAGGCAACGAACGAACTGGCCGGCGTGAGCGACAGCGAAGCCCTGGAAGCCTGGCGAATCAAGTATCTGGGCACCAAGGGCCGGGTGAAAACCGCCATACAGCGTCTGGGTGAAGTCCCCAAAAAAGACAAGCCCGCCGTCGGCAAGGCCACCAATGAGCTCAAGACCGCCCTGCGGAGCGCTTTCGACGCCCGCCTGGGGGCCCTGGGCGATTCGCGGACCAAGGACCGACCCGCCGCTCCGGAAGTCGATATCACCCTGCCGGGCAACAAACCGACCATCGGTCACCTCCACGTGATCACCCAGACGATCAACGATATCTGCGAGATATTCGCCCGCATGGGATTCACGGTGGCCTACGGGCCCGAGGTGGAGGATGAGTACCATAATTTCGATGCGCTCAACATCCCCTCCCACCACCCCGCGCGGGACCCGCTGGACAATTTCTACATCGACGAAAAGGTCATGCTGCGGTCGCAGACGTCCACCGTGCAGATTCGCGTGATGGAAAACACCACCCCGCCGGTGCGCATCATTGCGCCCGGCCGCGTCTACCGCCCCGACACGGTCGACGCCACGCACTCGTTCATGTTCCACCAGATCGAGGGGCTCTACGTTGACCAGGGCGTGACGATGGCCGATCTGAGGATCACGCTCGACCAGTTCTGCAAGGCCTACTTCGGCCACAATGTCGCTACGCGGTTCCGCCCGAGTTTCTTCCCCTTCACCGAACCGTCAGCCGAGGTGGACATCCTGTTCCACCGCGGAGACGGTACGGAGTACTGGGTTGAATTGGGCGGGTGCGGGATGGTCCACCCCAATGTCCTGGAAACCGTCGAGTACGACAGCGAGAAGTACACGGGCTTCGCCTTCGGGCTGGGCATCGAGCGGATGGCCATGCGAAAGCACAACATCACCGACATCCGCTACTTGTTCGAAAGCGACGTCCGATTCTTGCACCAGTTCTGACCAGGAATCACCAATCTTACATGGCTGCGCCGGATGAACGCGACGCCATGGCCTTATCCACCTCGGCGCGGATGGCCACGATATGTTCCGGCGTCGTGCCGCAACAGCCGCCGATAATGTTCGCCCCGGCATCGAGCAGGTCTTTGACGCAAGCGGCCATGTCTTGGGGCGATTCGCGGAACACCGTTTGCCCATCTATCAGTTCGGGCACGCCCGCATTGGCATGGATAAGGATCGGCAAGTCGGTGTGCCTGCGAAACTCAGCCGCTATGTCCACCATCTGTTCGATACCGTTTCCGCAGTTGCTACCGAGGATGTCCGCGCCGGCGGCAGCCAGCCGCTGGGCCGCCGTGGCAACGTCCACGCCCATCATCGTCCGAAAACCGTCCGGCACAGGATCAAAGGTCATCGTTGCGGCCACGTCCACAGACGCGTCGAGTTCCTTGGCCGCTCGCACCACGCAGCAGGCCTCCTCGACGGCCGTCATTGACTCCACGCATATTGCCCGCACGCCACCGGCGAGCAGTGCGGCAATCTGCCGCGAAAAGACGCCCTCCATCTCATCCTCGCTAATCAGCCCCAGCGGCTGGATGAATTGGCCCGTAGACCCCACTGAAGCAGCCACCACGGCGTTGGTGACGCCGGCCAGCGACAGTTCGGCCCCAACGCGATTGACCTCGACCAACTTGTCGCGCAGGTTGGATTGTTCCAGTTTCACCTCCGAACCGCCGAACGTGTTGGTCAGGACCATGTCGCTGCCGGCCCGTTCGTAGGCCGTCGCAACGGCCTTGACCCGCTCGGGATGCCTCAGGTTCCACTGTTCGGGACATTCACCCGCCGTCAAGCCGGCCGCCTGCAGCATCGTGCCCCACGCACCGTCGGAAATCAGAATCGTCTTTTCGGCCAGCCTGTCCAACAATACGCCCATTCTCGTTCTCCCACGTGGATTTCTCTGACTGATTGTATGCGCCCAGCCGCACGGTTGCAAAGGCGCCACACCAGCGTTGTGCGACAGGCCGTAACTTTGGCCATGGTATTGCCGGTGGAAGCGGAATATCATCGGCCTGAATGATCTGTGGCGCCGCGACAACATTCCAACAGTTCGGCCCACCGCACGCGGTGGCGATATTTCTGACAGCCGCCCTGCCGGCTGGGCTGATTCTCGGGGTAAGAAAGGCCGACTCTCCCCCGCTGTCCAAGGCAATCTGCTACAGTCTAGCCGCGATCTTGCTGGCCAACGAACTTTTGCACTACGCCTTCGGCTTCCGGTCGGTCGGGTGGCGAGGGTTCCTGCGAGACTTTCTGCCGCTGCACATCTGTGGCCTGGCCATGTACCTGGCGGCCTTTTCGCTAATCACTCGCCGACAGTGGGCTTACGAGATCGCCTACTTCTGGGGCTTGGCCGGCACGATCCAGGCCATCCTCACACCCGACCTGCAGGTCGGGTTCCCCCAATACTGGTTCTTCCAATACTTTATCCGTCACAGCGGAATCGTAGCCGCCGTGCTGCTGGCAACGATAGGCCTGAAGATGCGTCCTCGGCCGGGCTCGGTCCTTCGGGTGTTTATAATCACCAACGTCTGGCTGGTTCTGGTAGCCGGGGCCAACTGGGCTCTGGACGCCAACTACATGTACCTGACCCACCGCCCGAACGTTCCCTCCCCGCTGGTCATACTCCCCTGGCCGTGGTACATCGTGCTGGCCAACGCGCTGGTCCTGGTGGCGTTTGCGCTGCTATATTGGCCGTTCCTCGCAAGGAATCGTCGCGCCGCTTAGCCTTCGTCCCACAGAGGAAGGCCTGTCTGCTGGTCGAATACCCTTGTCAGTTGCGGCCCATCGAACGCCTGAAGAACAAATTCGCACGCAAACACCTCACATCCGGGGCCCAAGTGTCCCCCATAGGCTCTGTGCTCTCTGTCGGACAACGTCACGTGGGCATGGACGAAAGGTTTGCCATCCTTGACCGAGACGTTCCCGACCAGGATGGCAATCTCAAGCGGCTTGTTGATCTCGAGGAACCGATATTCTCGGGCATCTTGGTCGTAGTAGCCCAGGTGGGCCTTCTTTAGTGCGCCCAGGGCCTCCACGCGTCCGAGAGTGATCCCCCTGGCGGTACAGAGTGCGGTGATTTCCTCGAGCAGGTCGCCGCCGTGAGCGGCTTTGCCCATGTAGTACGCGACGTGCTTCATTTCCTTGTGAAACGGCATCGGTGTTACTCCTTTATCGTGCCGCGGCGGCCAGCGGCGCCAAACAGGCGGGACAACGAAAGTATAAGGCGGAGAGCAAAGGATTGATTCGTCGGGCGAATTGCTGGTAGGATAACAATCAAGGCCGCTTGTTTCGCCGGCGAGTACCTCGCTCGCGGCGTCCGGAGGGGAACGGCTTGGGCGGATCCGGATGGAGCGATGAATCGTTCAACGTGGATTGTCGTTGTTTTCGCTTTTGTGGCCATGTTGCCGGACGGCGGTTTTGCGCCCGGGGCTTGGGGAGCCAGGAAAACCGCGCGTCAACCGCTTATCGTCGATGTCATGACGTCCGACGGAAACAAGTATCACGGCGAATTGATGAGATTCGCCGAGAACAACCTCTTCCTTAAGACCGACGATCGTCCCACGACCATCTTCTGGCCGAATGTTATCCAATTTGACGTGACGACTGAAAAGGGAAGCGTCGCCGACCTTTCGCCTGCGCAGCGGCTCATGGCAACCGGAAAGGTGCTGCTAAAGCTGGGCTTTCGGCAGTTGGCAAAAATTCATTTCGTCC
>JASLZV010000206.1 GCA_030754715.1 Phycisphaerae bacterium | reverse complement strand
AGGAGTCGCCGATGGCTACCAAGAAAGCCAAGAAGACCCCGAGCAAGGTAAAGAAGTCCTGGCACGGTCGGCTGACCGCTGAGGCCGACGCAGAAACCGCCGCGCTGCTCACCTCGCTCGACGTGGACCAGACGCTGTGGCGGTACGACATCGTTGCATCCCTGGCCCATGCGCAGATGCTCTGCGAACAGAAACTCATCACCCGAGCCGACCTGACGAAGATCAAGTCCGGCCTGCGGGCCATCGCCGGCAAGATCGAGGCCGGGGGGCTGACCATGCCCATCGAACTGGAAGACATACACATGGTCATCGAGAAGGCCCTGATCGATCGGGTCGGAGCGGCCGGTGGGAAACTCCACACCGGTCGCAGCCGTAACGACCAAGTGGCCCTGGACCTGCGCCTGTGGGCCCGCGACGCGGTCGACAATTCCACAGACGCCGTGGCCGCCTTGCAGCGCGCTTTGGTCGACCTCGCGGAACGTTGCGGCGATCTGGTGATCCCCGCCTATACGCACCTTCAGCGGGCCCAGCCCATCCTGGCCGGCCACAACCTGCTGGCCTATGTAGAGATGCTTCAGCGCGACGTCGACCGGCTGGCCGACGCCCGCAAGCGGATAAACGTCTGCCCACTAGGCAGTGGTGCGGTGGCCGGTACGTCGCTGCCGCTGGACCGCCAACGCACCGCGAAACTGCTGGGGTTCAAGACGATCACGCGAAACAGCATCGACGCCACATCCGACCGGGACTTCCTGGCCGAGTTGTGCTTTGCCTGCGCCATGCTCGCTGTGCACTTGTCGCGCTGGGCCGAGGACTGGATCATCTACTCCACCGCAGAGTTCGGCATGATCGAACTGCACGACGCCTACTGCACTTCCAGTTCGATGATGCCCCAAAAGAAGAATGCCGACACGCTGGAGTTGATCCGCGCCAAGAGCGCAATGGCCATCGCACAACTTACGGGCATGCTCACGTTGCTCAAGGGTCTGCCGCTGGCCTACAACCGCGACCTCCAGGATGACAAGCGCTTCGCCTTCGCCACCGTCCAGGCCACAACCCGAGCCCTGGCGGTGGCCGCAGGAGTGGTCTCAACCACCAAATTCAATCCCGATCGCATCACGGCCGATCTCGACAAAGGCCACCTCGACGCCACCGCGCTGGCCGAGTACATTACGACCAAGGGCACGCCATTCCGCACCGCCCACCAGATCGTAGCCAAACTGGTCGTCCGAGCCGACGCGGCAGGCAAGACCCTGGCCGAGTTGCCCCTGGCGACGCTGCAGGCCGCCTGCCGAAAAATCGGTCCTGACGTGCGTCGTCACCTCGGGGCCGCCAATGTGGTGAAACGCTACGCAACTCAAGGCGCCGCCGGCAAAAAGCAACTGCTAAAACAACTGGAATTCTGGAAAAAGAAACTGGGATAAAAACTCTGCGAATTTCCTGAGTTGCCAAGCCGATGTCTTTATAATGACATTAATGTCATTATAAGGACAGTGACTTGACAGCACATCGACGTCACTACTGAAGCGTTCAACACTAAACAGGTCTGCGAGATTACCGAAACTACAGAAAGGAAGGTTAGGTGTCGGGACACAGAAGGAGTGACGAAGCCTCCCATACCCTCCGCCAGTAGGCACCGATCCGAACACCATGTGTTGCAGCATCCAAGGCTCCCGGGAATTGTGACGGTTCCGAGACACGGTTACACAAAGAAGGGCACCTTGAGCAGGATCATCAAGCAGACTGGGCTGGCGTTAAGAAAATTCGACCGACTTTATCGGTGAAAGATGCATGAGTTGGATTTTATCGATTGGATTTGCTCCCAGCGCGAGTGTGACCCGGCGGTTGTTCCAGTCGGTCCGGGCGACGACTGCGCCATGGTGGTAGCCGGCGGCGAGCGACTGCTGGTATCGACCGACCAACTCCTTGACGGGGTGCACTTTCACCTCCGAAACGACG
This sequence comes from Phycisphaerae bacterium, assembly GCA_030754715.1. Classification (GTDB taxonomy): domain Bacteria; phylum Planctomycetota; class Phycisphaerae; order SM23-33; family SM23-33; genus JASLZV01. The sequence goes on along the minus strand of JASLZV010000206.1, from coordinate 2,212 downwards.
GGGCGGAAGCCTTCGGGCGAAAGGCCATGGCCAGGGCTCTGTCGGACATCGCGGCGATGGCCGCCGTGCCACTGGCGGCGGTGGCCTGCGTCTCGCTACCGAAGGGCTTTTCCCGCCAGGACGCTGAGGCGATGTACCGCGGCCGTCGCGCGCTCGGCGATCGGTTTAACTGCCCGATGGTCGGCGGCGACCTGGCCACCTGGGACGGGCCGGCGGCTATCAGCGTAACAGTATTCGGCCGGACCGACGGCATCGAGCCGGTACTGCGCAGCGGCGCGAAGGTCGGCGACGCGATCTGCGTCACCGGCCAGTTGGGTGGGGCGTGGCTGAGCGACCGCCATCTGACATTTGTCCCGCGGATTGCCGAGGCCCGCGCCTTGGCGTCCCGCTTTGACCTTCACGCGATGATCGATATCTCCGACGGTCTGGCGCTGGACTTGTGGCGCCTGTGCCGGGCATCGGGCATCGGGGCCGACGTGGAGGCCCGGCAGGTTCCCGTCCATTCCCAGGCAGAGACCGGACGGAAGGACGTCTTGCCCCTGGAAGCCGCCTTAGGCGACGGCGAAGACTACGAATTGCTGTTTACCCTTTCGCACGACCAGGCGGGCCACCTGCTGGCCGCCCAGCCGCTGGAGGCGCCCGTGTCCCGCATCGGCACGATCATCGAAGCCCGGGCGATGAGTCTGGTGGACGCCAAGGGCCACCGCAAGCCCCTGCAACCGACGGGCTGGCAACACCAGACGTGATCGGCACTCAGCGATCAGTAACGAGTAATCGGTAGCCGCCAATCCGGTCCTAAGGCTTTCCGGTATCCCCGTATTTCGGCCAGCACAGCAATGAAGACATTTGAGACCAGAAGCATCAAAGGAACCCTGGGCCTGGGACGTAAGTTCGCCGGGCGTCTTGACGTGGGCGATTGCGTCGCCCTCGTGGGCGAGTTGGGCTCGGGCAAGACGGTATTAACACGCGGCCTAGCCGAGGGGCTGGGGCTCCGCGATTCCCGGATGGTTGCCTCGCCAACATTCGTGCTGGTCCGGGAGTATGTCGGGCGCCTGCCTATTTTTCACGTTGACCTGTATCGCACGGTCAGATCGGCGGCGGAACTGGCCGCCCTGGGTATCGAGGAGATGCTGACCCAGGGCCTGGTCGTGATCGAGTGGGCCGACCGGGCCGGCGAGGCACTGCCTCACCCGCACTGGCAGATTGTGATCGAAATCACCGGTCAAACCTCGCGCCGCTTCCGCATAACCAGCATTGATTGACGCTTGACGCACCACTGCCCAAGCGGTATTTGTACTGCTTCCCCCTGTCGCGGAAAGTCAACCATGGAACAGGCAATTGCCAAGGCGCAGACGCTTATCGAGGCACTGGGCTACATCCAGCGCTTTGCGGGCAAAACCGTCGTAATCAAGATGGGCGGGGCGGTGATGGACAGCGACAAGGCCCTCACCGACATGCTCACCGACGTGGTGTTCATGAACACCATCGGCATGCGCCCGGTCATCGTACACGGCGGCGGAAACGCCATCTCACAGGCCATGGAACAGCGGGGGCTGGAGGTGCAGTTCGTTCAGGGCCGCCGCTACACCGACCAGCGCACCCTCACCGTCGTGGAGCACGTGCTGTGCAACCAGATCAACCGGCACATGGCGAGCCAGATCGAAGCACTCGGCTCCAGCGCCATGAGCCTCCACACCCTGAGCAGTTGTGTGCTGTTCGGTGAGAAACTCTTCCTCGACACAGACGGCCGCAAAATCGACTTGGGCGACGTCGGGCGTGTGACATCGGTCAACATCAAACTCATCGAACTGCTCTGCCAAGCGGACACCGTGCCGCTGATCGCCCCGCTGGCGCGAAACAAGACCGGGGCAAAATTGAACTGCAATGCCGACACAGCCGCCGGCGAGGTGGCCGCAGCCCTGAAGGCTGAAAAACTCGTGATGGTTTCCGACACGCACGGTATCCGCCGAAACGTGGACGACCCAGACAGCGTAGTCACAACCGCAAGCGGCGCCGAAATTCGCAAGATGATCGAAGCAGGCACAATCTCGGCAGGCATGCTGCCCAAGGTGGAAGCGTGCCTGCGGGCTCTGGACGCCGGCGTTGCACGCACGCACATTATCGATGGTCGGTTCGGCCATTCGCTACTGCTGGAAATCTTTTCCGACCGTGGCGTAGGAACGTTGATTCAGAAATAGTCCAGGACAAAGCA
>JASLZV010000205.1 GCA_030754715.1 Phycisphaerae bacterium | reverse complement strand
CGCACGACCGCCAGACAGGTTGAATTGACCGGCCGCATCAGTCATAATTATCGACAAGTGAAGGCCGGTCGTAGATCGCGACGGTTTACCGAGTACTGCGCCCGGATTGGGAGCCGATGTATGCCAGGAATGACAAAAACCTCTAAATTCGAAGTCCGGGTTCTGTTCGCCGCGGTTGTAATCTTTGCCTCAATGCTGCAAGCCGCACCTGCGGCCGGGGTGGACCTTGCCGCGATGCAAGACTGGGACATCGTGAACGCAAACGACGCAATCCCTTCTGAAGTGTACGCCGCCAAGGAATTTCAAAAGTTTTTCGCCGAGGCCTCGGGGGTAAAACTCCCGATCGTCACTGCTGTGGATCGGCCCGACGGCCACGTATTCATCGGTCCCGGCGAGGCGCTGCGTTCCAGCAACGTTGGTTTCGCCACCGACGAGATGGGCGATGAGGACCTGCGTATCATTGTCCGGGACGGCAACATCGCCATCGCAGGCGGACGTCCCCGCGGTACGCTCTATGGCGTGTACACATTCCTGGAAGACTACCTTGGCGTGCGCTTCTTGACCCATGACCATACACACGTGCCGCCGGTGGGCAACCGGCGCGTGGTCAAACCGGTAGACAGGTCCTACCATCCGCCGCTGAAAATGCGATTGCACTCCACCGGTGAGCTCCGGCTGAATCCTGTCTTTGCCGCCAGGCTCCGCTGCAATACCGCCACTAGACGGGAAAACCTCGGGGGCGTCACGGGCATGGTTGTCATAAACCACAGTTTCACCCTCCAGATATCCTCGAGAAAATACGGTAGGGAGCATCCCGAGTATTACTGTCTGATCAACGGCAAGCGACTAGCCCAGGTGAACGACGACGCCTACGACAACGAGCCCTGCCTGACGAATCCGAACGTTCTGAAGATTGTCACACAAGCGGTGCTCGAGGAGATCAAACAGAATCCGCATCGCGAGAATTTCTCGGTCAGCCAGAACGACAATGACAAGTATTGCCGCTGCCGCAAATGTGCAGCCATCGACAGACGCGAGGGCACGCCGATGGGCTCGATACTGACGTTCGTCAACGCGGTGGCGGACAAGGTCGCCAAGACACACCCGAACGTCAAGATAGGGACGCTGTCCTACTGGTATTCGCGCAAACCGCCAAAGCGGCTGAAGCCCCTGCCGAACGTCATGATCCAGTTGTGCAGCATTGAGTGCAGCGTGGTCCAGCCGATCAAGAGCCGTAAAACTCAGAAGAATGCCCTCTTCTATCGCGACCTGGTCGCATGGGGCCGCATCTGCGACAAGATCAGTATCTGGAATTACAACACGAACTTCCGAAATTACCTGCTGCCGTGCCCCAACCTGCGGGTGATCGAGCCCAACATCCGCCTTTTCGTTGCCAACAAGGCCGTCGGGGTCTTGATGCAGGGGCCCGGTTACGCCCTGGGGGGCGAAATGTCGGACCTGAGGAACTATGTCACCAGCCGGTTGTTGTGGGACTGCAATCTCAGCGGCAAAAAACTGATTAGCGAATTCCTCCGCCTGCACTACGGCAAGGCAGGCAAGCCGATTGGGCGGTTCATCAAACTCGTCCACGACAACGCCGAGTCCAGAGGGATTACCCAGAACTGCTTCGGGGATGCGAAGGATTATGGTATCGACAAGCGCATCGTTCAGGCGGGCCTCAAGGCGTTTGCCCAGGCCCGGCGCCTGGCCGACAACGACGTTGTGCTCGCCCGCGTCGAAAAGGCGTCCGTCTGCGCCTATCGCGCAGCCATGGAGGAGGCCTGGCTGTGGATGTCGGCCAACAAGAACAAACTGACACAGGTGAAGATGCCGCCAAGAATGGTTAAACGTACGCGCCGCTACACCAAGCGGTTATTCGGCCTGTGCGAAAAACACGGCGTGACGAACTGGAGCGAAGTCGTCAAGGTTAATACTGTGCGGGATCTCATGAGGAAAGCCTACGGCCTGAAAGAGGGCGAGTCCTTTTAGGCCCCGTCATCACCAACGCCGCGAAATCGCCGGGGTCGGCACCTTTTTGCCGAAGGAATTGAGCGAAGATGATTCTGGACCATTTGGACAACTGGAAACGATACGCCGGACTAAACCGCCGGTTCGCCAAGGCGTTTGAGTTTCTGCAGCGGCAGGACCTTGCGGACCTGCCGCCCGGGCGACACGCCCTGGACGGCGACCGCCTGTACGTGGTTGTCGTCCGCGCCGACGGCATGGGCCGCAACAAGGCCACGCTGGAGGCCCACAGGAAGTACATCGACATCCAGTTCTGCCTTCGCGGGACCGACGAGATTGGCTGGAAGCCCGTCGCCCACTGCACCCCCGACGAAAAGGATTTCGACGAGGCCAAAGACGGAGCGACTTTCACCGACAAACCTGAGGCGTGGGTGACCACAGCCGCCGGCACGTTCGGCATCTTTTTCCCCACCGACGCCCACGCGCCGCTGGGAGGCACCGGCGGCCTCCACAAGATCATCGTCAAAATCGCCGAAAAGGGGTAACGCCGAGTGACGTTGGCGGTGGCTGTGGGCAAAGACACCTCCTGGAACAAATTGCAAGGATGCCCCACCGCCTGTACAATCCCAGCTTTCCAAGAGAGCAAAGAAAGGCAACGGACTCATGGGACAGCGACGTGACAGACTCGATCGACGGCGGCAGAAGCAGCAGGCCACACGCAGTAAGAACGCGCGCCGAAAGACCAAGGCCAGGGCGCGCCGGGCGGTCCGGTTGGCAACCAAAAAAGAGGCTGGCACAAAGGGATGACAAGGCCGGCAATATCCCCCACAAGCACAGGTGAAATGGACTCACGCTCGGCGGCCTTGGCTGGCCGCCGCGTTCTTGCGCTTATTGTGGCGATCTATTGTCAATCCATCCGAGGATCGTCCTCGTCCATACCGTAGCGCTTCTTCTTGTATTGCAGTAGTTGGCGGACCTTGGCCTCGGGCAGCGGACGGACGGAGCCCAACTGTTTGCTCAATATCAGTATCCGGCAGTACATCTCCAGCCGCTCCAGGCGCCAGTAGGCCTGCATGAGGTCCTTGCCGCAGGCCACAGCACCGTGATTGGCCAGCAGGATGGTGCCGGCTTTGTTTCGCAGGTGCGGCAGGATGGTGTCGGCGAGTTCCGGGCCGCCAGGCGTACCGTAGTCGGCCAGCGGAATAGGCCCCAGATATATCTCCGCCTCCGGCATCACGCCCACCGGCGGTGAGATGCCGGCGACCGCAAAGGCCGTCGCGTGCGGAGGGTGCGCGTGGGCCACCGCATTGATGCGGGGTAACTCGTGATATATCCGCAGGTGAAGCGGCACTTCCGAGGTCGGTTCAAGCCGGCCGGTCAGTTGGTTCCCCTCGTCGTCCACCACGGCGATATCCGCCGGTTCCATGAAGCCCTTGGACACATCCGCCGGCGTGCAGAGATATCGCCCCTCGTCCAGGCGGCAACTGATGTTGCCGTCATTGCCGGCAACGAAGCCTTTGTCGTACATGCGGCAGCCGATTTCGCAGATCTGCCGGGTCAACTGTTCCTGCGAAACGCCGACATCCTTTTTGCCCATGCTCATTGTCCGGTATATCAAGCCTGTATCTTACGCGCCCATCTTCGCGTTTTTACCTCCACTGGTCAACGCAGTAGATTCTTGGGGGAAGGTCACATACCATGTGATGCCCAATGGCAGGGCGGTGTCCACGAGGCCGGAGTGTTGTGACATGCGAATTATCGTACCTATCAAACAGGTGCCCGAGACCAACGCCGTGAAGATGGATGAGACCACCGGCACGATGATCCGCGAAGGCGTGGAGGCCATCATCAACCCGCTGGACCTGTATGCCGTCGAACTGGCTATTGAACTGCGCGAGGCCGAAACCGGAGGCGGGGAGGTGATCGCCATCTCGATGGGCCCACCCAAGGCGGAATCGGCGATGAGAGAGGCCATCGCCATGGGCGTGGACTCGGGCGTCCTGATCTCCGACAAGGCCCTGGCCGGGTCCGACACATGGTCCACGTCACGCGTGCTGGCCGCCGCCATCGGCCAAATGGGCCGGTTCGACCTGGTAATCTGCGGCGAGCGGGCCACCGACGGCGATACCGGCCAGGTCGGACCGGGCATCGCCGCATGGCTGGACCTGCCTGTGGCCAGTTATGTCGGGAAAGTGGAATCCGTCGGCAAGAAAACCTGCCGCGTTC
>JASLZV010000204.1 GCA_030754715.1 Phycisphaerae bacterium | reverse complement strand
AGGCCATATATAGCGATGTGGGCTACCCAAAGGCAATACCATGCAGTGCCCACATTGTGGACAGGATAACGACCGGGTGGTGGATTCGCGCGGCAGCGAAGGGGGCAAGGCTGTGCGTCGCCGCCGGCAGTGTGCGTCGTGTGGCCGGCGGTTCACGACGTACGAGCGCCCGGAAGAATCCCTTCGCCTCAGCGTAATCAAGAAAGATGGGACCCGCGTGCCCTACGATCGCCAGAAGATTATCGAAGGGCTGCAAAAGGCGTGTTACAAGAGGCCCGTTGGCAACGAACAGATCATGGGCATTATCGAGGCGGCCGAGGAGGAAATCCTGCGGAACTTCGACAAGGACGTGCCCTCGCGGTTCATCGGGGATGTGGTTACCCGACACCTGCGCAAGGTGGACAAGATTGCTTACGTTCGCTTTGCCAGCGTGTATCGCAACTTTGCAGATGTGGGCGAATTGATAGACGAAGCGCGGCAAGTGGAGAACAGCCCCGCAGTTGGCCCGGAACAGGGAAAGTTGTTCAATTCCAGTGTTGACCCCAATAAACAGGGTTCTGATTAATGGATTCAAGTCTGCTTTGGATGTTTTTTAATGTAATCGGAGGACTGGGCATCTTCCTTCTGGGCATTAAGTATATGTCCGAGGGGCTCCAGACCATTGCGGGTAATCGCCTGCGGACCCTGATCGGCGCGATGACCCGCAACCGTCTGATGGCCATGGCGGTCGGCACGGGTGTGACGTGCCTGGTGCAGTCCAGTTCGGTCACCACAGTGATGGTGGTGGGGTTCGTCAACGCCGGATTCATGACGCTTGGTCAGGCCATCGGCGTAATCATGGGTGCCAATATCGGCACGACAATCACCGGGTGGATACTCGTGCTGACCATCGGCAAGTACGGGCTGCCGCTTCTTGGCATCTCGGCGCTGGTGTTTCGCTTCAGCCGGAGAGAAGGGCTTCGCTACCTGGCCATGGCGACAATGGGGGTCGGAATGGTGTTTTTCGGGCTGGAGTTGATGAAAAACGGCTTTAGGCCGATCCGTCAAATGGAGGAATTCAGCAAGTGGTTTGTCGCCTTCAGTGCGGATAACTACTTTGGCGTACTGAAATGCGCGATGGTTGGCTGCGTGTTGACAATGATCGTGCAGTCCTCGTCGGCTACGCTGGGCATTACGATCGGCCTGGCGGCCACGGGCGTGATTCGGTTTGAGGCGGCTGCGGCGCTGGTGCTGGGCGAGAACATCGGAACGACAATTACGGCCTGCCTGGCGTCGATCGGGACCACAACCAACGCCAAGCGGGCGGCGTATGCCCACGTGATTTTCAACCTGACAGGGGTCGCGTGGATCACGACTTTGTTTGGTCCGTACCTTGTCGTGGTGAAGCATTTCCTTGGCGATGGTTTCACCAATCTGGAAGAGTTGAACCCGCGGCAAGTTACTGCCGCCATCGCTGCGGTGCATACGGGTTTCAACGTCACCAACACACTGGTATTCCTACCGTTTACAAGGCGCCTGGCGGACTTTTTGACCCGGCTTGTCCCGGAGCGTGCCTACAGGGAGCCGCCTCACCTGACCAAGTTGGACAGCCGCCTGCTCACGACCCCGGTCATCGGGGTCGAGCAGTCGCGCATCGAGATACTGCGGATGGCCGATATGCTGAGAAAGATGCTCTTCCGCGTGGGAGCGATCATCAGTTCAAAAGCCGCTGACGACCAGTCAGTGAAGAAGGTCTTCCACACGGAAGAAGTGATGGACATCATGCAGAAGGAGGTGACGATTTTTCTCACCGACCTTCTATCCGCCAGCGTTACACACGATGTCGCCGACGAAGCCAGGCGATTGTTGCGAATGGCCGACGAGTACGAATCCATCAGCGATTATACAGCCAACATCGTCAAACTGCATCTGCGCCTGCATGAGTCCAATCTTGAGCTTTCGCCGATTGACCGGCAAAACATTCTCGAACTTCACCAAGAGGTGCAGGATTACGTTGAGATGGTCAAGACCGGCTACGAGGAGAATCACCCGGAAATCGTCTCCAAGGCCCACACGCGGGGCGACGGTGTTACACACCGCATCCGCGAGTTGCGTAATCAGCACCTGGTGCAGGTAGCCCAGCGGCACAGCGAACCTCTGATGACGGTCATTTACACCGACATGCTCAACGCCTACCGCCGCGTGAAGGACCACGCCATGAATGTGGCCGAGGTGGTGGCAGGGGAGAAATAGCACGTTCAACGCCGGTGGGGGCCGGACGTAGCCGATTTTGTTCTGGCGATGGTATCTCGTGCTTCTGAGCGGCAGTAGGGGCAGCCAAGTCGTATTCGGGCTGGCTGCCTTTTGCATCTGCCGTGACAATCGGTAAACTATAGCGGCATACAACACGCGTCTCGGAAAGGAAAACTTCATGCGATCTCTTAGCGAAATCTTCGGACATTCGCCCTTTGAACCGCTGGTGGAACACGCCCGCAAGGTCCACCAGTGCGTGTCGATGGTCGGTCCGGTGGCCGAGGCCATTATCGCCGACGACAAAAAGCGCCTGGGGGAGTTGCAGCATCAGATGTCGAGAACCGAATACGAGGCGGATCAACTCAAGGACCGTATCCGCCAGCGGCTTCCCAAACGATACTTCCTGCCGGTCAGCCGCGGCGACGTGGCCAAGTTCCTTACTGAGATGGACAAGATTGCCGACGGGGCCGAAGACTTTGCAATAATCGCGACATTCCGGCCGATTCGATTGCCCAATTCCCTTCACAAGGACTTCATGGCCTTGGTTTGCAAGGTTGTGGAAGTTAGCGAAATACTGCTGGGTGTGGCGGAAGAACTGGCCGCCCTGCAGAAGGAGTCCTTCGCCGGGCCGGAGACTGACGACGTACTGGAGAAGATTCAGGATGTATGCCATGCTGAATGGGAATCGGATAAGCTGAGCCGCAGTTTGGCGAGGCAATGCTACAGCTATCAGGGTCTGGATGTGGTGACTATTTTGATCATGGACAAGCTCTGCCACGCGCTGAGCAGTCTTGCCGATCACGCTGAGAACGTGGGCAAGAATCTGCGCCTGATGATTTCGCGAAAGTAGACTCTCGGCGAAGGGAATCTGCCTTGACTTTATTGATTGTGCTGTTAGGGATTACGGTACTCGCCGGATTCTACATGTCATGGAACATCGGAGCCAACGATGTGGCCAATGCGATGGGTACATCGGTGGGCTCGGGCGCGCTGACGTTTCGCAAGGCAATCATTCTGGCTGCAATTTTTGAGTTCTGCGGAGCATTCTTCATGGGAGGGCATGTAGCAGAGACCATCAGCAAGGGCATTGTGCCGATTGATGCGTTTTTGGCTGCAGACCATCGCGGGGAAACGAGCGATTCAGTCGCCCCAGGACTGCAGGCTGCCAGCGACAAGCTGGTGTCGCCTGAATTGAAGCGGGCGGATGGCCAATCCGAGGATCTGTCCACCGGTTCAATGGAGTTCGGGCTGGGAATGCTGTCGGCCCTGGTGGCCGCAGCGCTGTGGCTGAATGTGGCGACTTTCTTCGGCCAACCGGTCTCAACCACGCACGCCATTGTGGGGGCAGTGGTAGGCTTTGCGATTACGTCGCGCGGCTTTGCGAGCCCGAATTGGCTGAAACTGGGCGAGATATCCATGAGTTGGGTCGTCTCTCCTGTTATCGGCGGGGTGACGGCATTCCTGATATACAGGGCTATCCAACGATATGTCTTGCACGCCCGCCATCCGGTGCTGATGGCCAAGCGTGCCGTTCCGCTCGGCATGGCGGCGGTCGTGTGTATATTGACTTTGTCGATCCTGTATAAGGTGCTAAAGATCCACAAGGTCTCCGAAGGGGTCCACCCGCCGGTATCGCCGGGGCAGGCACTGGCGCTGTCGGTGGGCATTGGCCTGGCGGTGGGCATTTTTGCCATAGCCGTGATCGTCCGCCGCACGCGCGATCGTTACTACCCACTGAGACAGCGATACCAGGCGGTTGAACGATGGTTCGGTCGGCTTCAAGTTATGACGGCCTGTTACATGGCATTTGCGCATGGTGCCAACGACGTGGCCAACGCAATAGGCCCGGTGGCTGCGGCTGTCAACATCTTTGCAGGCGGAACGATTGTCGCCACGGCTCGCGTGCCCGATTGGCTGTTGATTTTGGGCGGGTTGGGGATAATGATAGGCTTGGCTACCTACGGGTACA
>JASLZV010000203.1 GCA_030754715.1 Phycisphaerae bacterium | reverse complement strand
ACCAGGCCATCAAGAAGCAACTCATGAGCGAGGTGGAGCGGCACTTCCGGCCGGAGTTCCTCAACCGACTGGACGACATCATTGTCTTCAAGAGCCTCACGCGCGAGGATATGGTGGACATCGTGGGCCTTGAATTGAGCAAGGTTCGCCACCGACTGGTTGAACATGGATTGGAACTGGACCTTAGCGAAGAGGCCATCGAGCTTCTTATCGAGAAAGGCTACAACCCGGACTTCGGCGCTCGGCCTCTGCGGCGCGCCATTGAGCAGAACGTGGAAGATGCCATCTCCGAGGAAATCCTTCGCGGCAATTACGCCGACAAGGCCAAAATCGTTGTTACGGTCAAGACTGACGGCGAGGGCAAAGACGCTGAAAAGCACCTGTACTTCGAGGGCACAGGACAACGACCGCCCGTCGAAGACGAGGAAAAACTCAAAGAGGTCCACGAAGCGACGTAGATCGCTTCGTCTTTTGCTCCGGAGCCCGCGGCGCCCGAACTGGGCGAAGAGAAACTTTCCGTTGAAGGAAACGGGGTGGGTGACTATTCTGCCCGAATGGCCGCGAAACTCCAACGACTCGACGTCAACCCGCTGCTCACCCCCGACGATCTGAAACCGACGAGCGACGGTCTGGAGGTTCTCTGTACCCTCAACCCCGGGGCCGTCCGCCTCCGCGACGAGATCCTCCTGCTGGTGCGCGTGGGGCAGCGCCCCGTCCCCGAGAACGACTGGGTCACATACCTCTACTACGATGCCGAAGCGGGCGAAGAGAAAGTCGGTCGAATCGCAAAGACCGATGGCGACCTGGCTGTGCGTAACGGGCGTGGGTACTATTACCGCGGCAAAATATTGCTTTCGAGCATGTCGCACCTGCGTGTCGCCAGAAGCCGCGATGGGGAACATTTCACCTTTGATCCCGCCCCCGCGATTTCTTCCGACACGGCGTATGAAGCCTACGGCTGCGAGGACGCCAGAATCACCCCCATAGATGGGCGATACTACATTACCTATACGGCCGTCAGCGATCGCGGCGTGACGGTGGCGATGGCCTCAACCGGCGACTTCGAGTCCTACGAAAAACACGGCGTGATTTTTCCCCCATATCAAAAGGACGTGGCGATCTTCCCGCAAAAGGTTCGCGGCATGTACGTCTGCCGCCACCGGCCCTACAAGAGCTGGTTCAACGACTCGTGTATCTGGACGGCCTACTCGCCGGACCTGCTGTCCTGGGGCCGCCACGAAATGACACTAGCCCCCGCGCCGGGCACCTGGCAATCCGATCGCGTCGGTTGTGGAGCGGCGCCTGTTGAGACCGACGATGGCTGGTTGGAAATCTATCATGGGGTCGATGCCGACGGACACTACCATCTTGGGTCCATGCTCAGCGACCTGGAGTATCCACAACGACTCCTGACGCGTTCGACCGCCCCGGTGTTCAGCCCGGAAGCTCCCTACGAGCAACAGGGCATATACGGTAACTGCGTGTTTTCCAACGGGCTGATCGCCGACGATGACGGAACAGTGCGGATATACTACGGGGCGGGCGACCGGACATGTGCCGCGGCCGTTACCACCGTGGATGAAATGGTCGCTGCCGCGAAAGAATAAGGGCCTGGTCGCGACACGTTCGGATAGGCCGGTGACGGAGATAATTCACGGCGATTTCCTCAGTTGGCCTTGAGTTCTTTCAGGATGCTGTTGGTTTTGCTTGTTCCGATGCGGCTGGCGCCCACGCGGATCATCGCCAGTGCGTCGACCAGCGTGGCGATGCCTCCGGCGGCCTTCACGCCCAGACGATTGCCGACCTGGCGACGAAGAAATCGTACGTCCTCCACCGTTGCGCCCGATGGGCCGAAACCAGTGGAAGTCTTAACGAAGGCGGCCCCGGCCTCGGCTGCCGCGCGGCAGCCGGCCGCCATCTGCGCTTGGTCCAGGTAGCAGCATTCCAGGATTACCTTCACCGGGCGTCCCGCGGCGGGGCGAACCACAGCCGCAATGTCGCTACGAACTTCGTCGATTCGTTGCTCTCTCAGATGAGAGATGTTGATGACCATGTCCAGTTCTCCGGCCCCCTCATCGACGGCCCGGACGGCTTCGGCGGCCTTCACCGAAGAGTCGCTTCCCCCGTGCGGGAATCCGATCACCGCGCCGACCGCCACGGGCGCCCCGGCGAGAAACTCGGTGGCCGGCGCCACGTCGCACGAGCGCACGCAGACCGACGCCACGTGGTACCTTGCGGCCAACTCACATCCGTCCCTCAGGTCGCACAGCGTTGCTGCGGGCGACAGCACGGCGTGGTCGATTATCGCCGCCAGCGATTCGCGCGTAATGTTCTGTGTTTCCATTCAAGACTCCCCTGTCGGGATCGAACGTAGATTGCGGCGGTCTCCAAAAGTCTTACCGTCTGATGTCCGGCTCACCCTTGGCGCGATCGCAAAAGAACTCAGGCGTCGCACAAGGGCTCCCAGAGCCACCCCAAAGAATATCGTTGAGATGACAGAGAAGCCAGAAGCGGCCGGTACTTGCCCGGATAGTTGTTGCTGGGTCTTGATTCGCCGGGGTGTTTCTGTTGAATTGTTTGGTTTGGGCAGCGATTTACCGTGCATTTTTGGCAGCAGCGGGTCCGACGGATGCAAAAGATCCGGGTATGTGAACTGATTACTGAACTGCGCCTGGCCGGGGCCGAACGATGCGTCTATCAACTGGCCACCCGCCTGGACGCGGACCGCTTCGAGGTCCGGGTGGTCGCGTTTCGCGGCGGCAGCGTGGCCGAGATGCTGGCCGATGCAGGGGTGGCGGTGACCGTTCTGAATATGCGATGCAAGTGGGACCTGGGCCGCCTGTATAAACTCACCGGCGTGCTGCGCCGCGCCGAACCGGACCTGGTTCACACTCACCTGTTTCACGCCGATTTGGCTGGCCGGGTCGCGGCCCGTCTGGCCGCCGTGCCGCATCTCCTGCACACCGTGCACACGGCGGAGGGGAGGTTCCGCCCGTGGCGGTATGCCTCTGCCCGGCTACTCGGCGACTATTGTGATGGCATAGTCTGTGTCTCCCCGTCGGTGCGCGACTATCACTGTGTCCGCAGCGGTCTGCCGAGGTCGCAATACACGGTGATTCCCAACGGCATCGATGCGGCCGCCTTCGTCAGAGATGAACAACGCCGATCTCGCCTGCGAAGAGAATGGGGCCTGGGCGACGATCAGCCCGTCGTGGTCTTTGTTGGACGTTTGGATCAGGCCAAGGGTATCGAGACGCTACTTTCGGCGATGAGTCATCTCGCCGCCCGCGGGCAGGCGCTGGACCTGATTATTGCCGGTGACGGACCCAATCGCCATATCATCGAGAATTTCATCCGTCACGGCGAAGGAGGGCGGAGGTGCCGCCTGCTGGGATTTGTCCAAGACGTTCAGGCGGTCCTCAGCGCAGCCGATATCTTTGTCATGCCCAGCCGCTGGGAGGGGTTTGGCCTGGCGGCTGTGGAGGCGATGGCCGCCTCGCTGCCCGTGGTGGCTACCCGGGTGCCGGGTCTGCGCGATATCATAAAGGACGGTGAATCCGGGCTCATGATCGACAGTGGCGACGTGTTTGGCCTGGCCGAACGGATCGAGAGACTTGCGCATGACCCGCCGCTGCGGCGGCGTCTGGGGCAGAGGGGGCGGCAGTGCGTTGTCAGTAAATATTCCGTGGCGGACATGGTAGCGGCTCACGAAGACCTCTACGCAAGGATCGCTGCCGACGTGCCGGTCCGGCGAGGCCGCCGAATCGACGCCGGCTGGGATGAGTGAAGACGTTAGTGCCAGGGAAACGGCCCGACTCGTGGGAAACGTCGGTTGGATTGACGTGCTCAGCGAGTAACGCGTCGGCTAAGTTGCGAAGTGTTCGAGATCCCTTTTGTTCCGAACTATTGCCATATCGTCGCTGCTGCCCGGAACATCCGGCCGGACCGCCTGTCGATCTACGAGCAGCTAATCGATTTGGAATTCATGGAGTTGGCGCTGGAGACGGCGTTTCGCCGACGGGAAGCAGTATAATTGCCACGACAATAGACACCTCAGACGTGCTTTTCCGCCTCCCCAAGCGTTCGCAAGGATGTTCACAAGGTCAAGCTTCGGCCTTGATTATCCTGTCCGTTTTGGTGCTCAAATCCAACCGTTTTTTTCTCATGGAAAGTCAACCCACTGGCCGATACGGCTGAATAACTCCCGGT
>JASLZV010000202.1 GCA_030754715.1 Phycisphaerae bacterium | reverse complement strand
GGCGGAGGTGGTCTAGATAGTCACGATTCCACCGGCTGATAGTTGGCTGGGTTGATAGTTAGTTGCTTTCCGGGAAGCGTCTTTGGGCACCAAACGAACATCCGCACAGGTATTTGTCCTGCTTTGGAAGCGATGGCAGGTTCCACTATACGTGGCCAGCTTTCTTGCTTCCCTGGACGTCGCTACCGTCATGACCGCTGCGCCTTGGCTGGTCCGGAATGACTTCAGCGGCAGCAAATCCGCCATTGGACTAACAGGCGGATTGGGGGTGGGAACTTACGTCTTGGGCTGCCTGATCGTGGGGCGCTACGGAAGGAGCCTTAAGCCTAAACGCTTTGTGATGCTGTCTCAAATCATCGTCTGCGTCCTGTGGGCTTCCATAGGCTTTGTGCCCCGGCTTTGGATGCTGTTTGCGCTTCTGATTGTCCAGGGTTTGGCAGGAAGCCTGTTCTGGGGCCCGATGATGGGGTGGATTTCCATGGGATATGAAGGCAAGCGACTGAACAAACGTCTGGGCATGTTCAATCTCTGTTGGTCGGTGGGGGGCATTCTTGGCTGCTTCCTGGGAGGGTACCTGTATAACGTTGAGCACTGGTTGCCGTTTGTCATCTGCTCCTGCTTCGCCGTGGCTGTGGTTCTCTTTGTTGTCAGGGTTCCTGCGCCCAAATGCCGCCGACAGCCGACTGGCCCACAGGTCGACCAGCCAATACAAAACCGAGACCTGCTCGCCTATCGCCTCATGTCCAGGATCGCCTTGTTTACCTCCGCGCTGGGCTTTGGCGTGGTTGGCGCTCCCCTGGCCATCCTGCTGGGATCGATGTCACTGACGGCGGAGGTCCACGGGATAACCGGGGCCACCTACGCCCTGGCAAGGACATTTGTCTTTTTCCTGCTGGTCCGCACCACCCGCTGGCACTACAAAGGGGGGTTCCTGTGGGCGTGCCAGGTTTTTGCGGCTGCCATGATCTTCGCCGTCGGCTTCTGCCAAGTCGGTTGGCAAGTCGTCGTCTGCGTGGGCGCCATGGGGCTGAGCGCGGCAGTAATGTACAAGTCAAGCCAATTCTACTGGGGTTCCGGGGGGGGGGGGAAATCGGCCAATTTGGCCCTCCATGAAGCGGTGGCCGGGATCGGCGTTGTTACCGGTTCAATCGGAGGCGGTGCGTTGGCCGAGTGGATCGGCATCCGCAGGGTTTATCCCGTGGCGGCTGGATGCATGATTCTGGCCGTACTGGTCGAGACCATTGTGAGGTCGGCGCAAATCCGCCGCAACAGGGTTACTCCCACCTGCTGCTGAAGTACTCCCGTGGAACGGTGTAGTCATAGAACAGACGCGCAACGCCCTGGGCCATCTGTTCGGCAAGATCCGAGGCCACCTTCTTGCCGTAGGCGGCGGAAGAGTCGGTCGTCTCGGGAGTCTCCACGGACTCGAGGGCGTGGCCCATCGGTCGATCGGTCGGCCACAGCGGCGTTTCGATGCCCACCTTCACAACTCGTACGGTTGTCCTGAGCCGCCCGTGCCACAGCACACCACCGGGCCTGTCCTTGAGCGAGAACTCGTCGATCAAGACGTAGATCACCAGGTCGGCGCCGAGGAGTTGGCCTACGTTGCTGACTCCCAGGAGGTTGAAGTCCGGCCGGGAGGCGATCAAACGAAACAGTTGCTCGTACGGGACTACCTGGGCGGCGACGTTTTGCCTCAACAGGCAGTTGTTGATTCCCTCGGTCAGTTCGCGCTTGAGCTGCTCGTAACGCACCGGGTTGTTGATATCGTCGACGAAAACCAACACCTTCTTGCCTTTGGGCAATTTGCATACCGCCGGAACACTCTTGGGTGGAGCGAAAACCGCCACCAACCAGGCAACCGGGGCACAACCGCCACAGGTCAACCCAAGGGCTACCAGTATCGCCACTGCCATAACTCGTCGCGATCCAGACATTATGGCTTTTCCTCCACCTTGTGAGCGTAGAAATTTCGCACCAGTATCCGGGCGAACCGGCGCATAGCCGCCAGGCGGAATATTTCTTCGTTATTGCCGATGCGAGCAGTCGGCCTGTCGGGGAACACCACGCGGATGTCCTTTTCCCGCCACAGGCAGGCCTTCCGCTCAGGCAAGTCAACTTTGTAGAGGCCGGCTTCGGCGGTAATCCGCCCACGGATCAGGTCCAGGTAGCCCTTCTCAACGGTGGCAAACTCCACCAGGGTCACGCATAGCACGTACTGGGCCCCCAGCGCCTTGCCGATCGCGGTTCTGTCCATCTCGTCCCATCGCACGTTCTGTCTCTGGTAGGAAATTACATCCAGCGGATCAGTCGTCGTTACGCCCTTGACCTTATTGACCAGTTCATCCGCAATCAGCGCCCCCAGATTCAACTGCACGTAGGGGTATTGGTACTGGGTGCCCTCGTCGGCGTAGATCACGACGGCCACGCTGTGGTTCTTCAAGCCGGTAAACTCGGCTGCAACACTCTTCTCGCCGGTCCAGGGCATCAGGACAAACATGAACCAGCGTGCGCCCCGGCAGCCCGCTGTCAGGAACGGCAGGGCCAGGACGGCAATCAGCAGAACTTTGGACAGTTTTGACGTATGTGTTCGGATCACGGCGTGGCCTCGAATCACTTCAGTGCGTTGGGTATTGGCCGGCGGCGTACCCGGCGGCGAGATTGACGGTCCATCCGCCCAGCAGTCCCACCACAGCCACCACCACCCACCACAGACGAAAACGAATGCGGGCCAGCCAGTTGCGGCCCGTAAGTGCCTGGCCCGTACCGGTCAGCGCCAGTGCGACCAGGCCAAAAAACAGGACGACGCCGAAGGCATGCGCCCGCGCCGCGGCAACAAAGTCCGCCTGGGCCGCAGCCGCCAGCGAGGTCGTCAAACCGCAAGTGGGGCAGGGAATGCCTTTCTCGGTCATCCACGAGCAGGCGGGCAGGCCCAGTTGCTCGGCCGTACCAAAGCCGGCCGGGCGCGGCGTCAGCGACCAGGCCGTCAGCAAAACCGCCCAGCACGGCAGGGCCACAAGCAGCCCCCGCCCGCGCACCGCCAGAGCCGCAGGCACACACCTGCTTGTCCGGCTGGGCGTAATACGCTCGGTATGCATAATCGCGAGCACCTCGGCGGGACCGTATCTTAACCGGACAAGGGCGGGCGAGTCAACGGATTCCCCGGGCCGATGCCGATGGCCTGCAGGTTTATCCGGACAGGCTCTTACTGCAACTGCCAGTTGCGGCGCAGGACCCACTCGGCCGTCAGCAAGACAACGAAGATAACAAACAACAGGGTGAAATTATAGAGGCGGTAGTTGGTGATTCTCGGCCCCGTCCCGGCCAGTGCCTCCCCGCGCGAGATGAGTTGGGCGATGAGTTTACCCACGTCGAATAGTTTGGCGCATCGGCCATCCGACATCGCAGCGATGCGGCGAAGCAGTTTGTCGTTGCGGGCCAGACGGTCCATCTCCTTCGAGTGCGGGGCGACCGTCAGGGTCAGTTCGTCGGTGCCGATCAGCTTACCCGCGGCGCGGTCCAGCGCCGTGACCGTAATTCTGTATCGGCCTGGCGCCCGCGGGCGGAAGTTGCCATACTCGAACAGGCCCACGTCCGAGCGGTAGGCCAATGGGAAGGTCTGTACCCTGCCTTTACCCGCCGGCGGACGGACAACACACGAGACGCCGGCCATGTCGTTGCTTCGCCCCTTTTCGTCAAGCACTCGGACCATCAGTTTTGCCGCCTGGCCCACCTGGAGGTACCCACGGTCCGCGCGGAGCAGCACCGATGCCGCCGCGCGCTTTGTTTTGGCGTCCACGCCGGCCAGCCAGCGGATGAGTTGAGCCCACAACCGCTGGTATGGGCTGTCGGCACCCATCCCCCGCATGGGCATGTACCACAGCCAAGTGGTATCGGCCGTCAGTGCGGCGGTTCTACCATCCCCCACGAACGGGCGGACGGCAAGGATAATCAGCGGTCCGGCTGCGTTGCTGCGCGTCGGGTGGACGGCCAACACTTCGGCGGCTGGATTGGCCCGCACCACCGCCACACAGCCGCGCAGGGGCGGCAATTTCGCCGCGAGCGCCTTGGGCTTGCGCCCGCCCGGGGGCAAGAAGAAATCCCCAATCCCCTCAAAGATCTTGTGCCTGGCCCCTTGGGCGGTCAGTTGCGGCAGAAAGGGCGTGGTTTCTTGCCCGCCGCTGCGACCGCCCACGACCACCGGCAGGATTTTCTC
>JASLZV010000201.1 GCA_030754715.1 Phycisphaerae bacterium | reverse complement strand
CAGGCCCAGCAGTGGTGCCGCGGCTGCAGTAAATAATGACTTGGCCTGCGACTCGACGCTCAACACGGTGGCCATCTGCGAGGGGTCGGCGTGGTGAGCCACGCGGCCGATCAGGATCGGGCGCCAGAAGTTCTGCGCTACTGCCAGGGCCACGAAGGCGGCGACGGTAATGCCGGGTACTTTCCCCAGGATTCCGGCGGCCAGTACGGCAAAGACCAGAAGGTTGACGACCCACAGCCACCTTGCCCCACGCGCCTCCGAGCCAGCCCGCCGGGTCAGAGTCTCGGCATGCCGCGAGGCGATACTGCTGAGCAAGTACAACACCACATAGACCGGAGCAATCAGCAGGGCCGTTCGCCGGCAGTCCGTCAGGTGCAGCAGTACGGGCAGCGACAGCGCCGCGACCTTCAGCAGCGGCTGGAGGTAGTCTTTGGAGGCTGCGTAGAGTCCTTCAAAACTCATCGACTCTGCAAACAACCGCCGCAGGTGCCGGTTCTTCAGACTGGCGGCCAGCGTGCCGACCAACGTCCGAACCACCTCGCCTGCGCCCTTGTGTTGGCCCGGCGGTCCGTCAAGATATTTCGGATACGTCAGAAAGTTCACGATGTTGACGGTGTAGGGTATAATGGTGAACAGAAAGATGCCCGAGTATCCGGCCGTCACAAACACCATCGCTGCGGCGATCACCACACTCAGGGCCGAGCCTAACTGGCTCCAACTGCGGGTGAAACCATAGATTTTTGTCTTTTCGTCACCATGCCCCTGTCGTCCCAGCCAGTCAAAGATGATTGCCTTATGCGTGCCGGTGCGGAACGCCTCGCCGATGCTGAACAGAAACATTGCCACAAGGAGCAGCCACAGCGCGTCGAAAAGGCCAAAAACCCCGAACGCCCCGATGTATGCCAGGTGGCTGAAGATCATCGCCCGACGTCGGCCCAGCGCGTCGGCCATCGCCCCGGTGGGAACCTCCATCAGGTTGGTGCAGACCGCGCGAAAGCCGATCAACAGCCCGATGGCCGTAAACGACAATCCCTTTTCCAGAAATGCCAGGTACAGAAACGGTTCGTAGTACTTCTGGTTCTTGATGAAACCGTATAGGCAAAAACGCGCCAGCATTTGTTGGTGCTAACCCCCAAGGGTTTCGGGTGCCTGGAGTTTTCCGCCGGCCGCTACGGGCAAGAAGCTTCGGCGAGTCATGTTAGACTACTTCTTTTTAAATATTGTGTCGGTCACGACGATGAGTTTGCCGCTGGTCAAGAGTTCCCTGGCCTCGCCGTGAAACATCAGGTTCTTCTCGGCGGCGGCCGACAGCACGAGCGTACCGGCTGCGGGCTTGGCGAGCGGATCGGCGTTGAGGATGAGCGGGCTGGCGAACTTATCCGCCATGAGCATGCGAAGGTTCTCATCGGGCGAGCCGGCCAATGCGGCTACCTGCTTTGCACGCGCCAGCGCCTTGACGTACACGTTTCCGCTCTTGGTATCAGGCCCGGCAGCCTTCATGTAGACATAGACGGCCGGTGGACGGACAAGCCTCCGGCCCGGCGGCATGTCAGCGCAGCAGAAAACCGTCTGGCCGCTGCGCGTGACGATTTGCAGCAGCACGGCGGGGACAAAACTGCACCGCCGCGCGTCGATAATCACCACGTCGGCCTTTCCCGCCTGGTGGGCCTTCGGCCAGTACCAGCGCCGCCCGAGGCGCTCCAGAGCCAGCCCGCGCACGGTCATCACGCTGTCGATGCCGTAGATCGGTACGCTGAGTGTGACCCGCACCCGTTGTGTCTTGGGATCGTAAACTGACGAGACTTCCCTGAAACCCTTCAGGACCGCATCGACGGCCACCTGCCCTTGTTTCACGTCGGTAAACCGCCCACCGGGTCCCACGCGAATCCCACGTCGCATCAGCACCGTGTTGCGAGCCGCCAGGAGGCGGGCTCCCCGACCGGCCATCGCGATCCCCTGTTGATCCGCGGTGCGGACCTTTGCCTCGCCGACGGCCAGGATCTCGCCCGTGGTCCAGTTGATACTCCCGCCGGCCACCGGTTCGGCCAGCGGGGTAAGCGTGCGTGCGAAGATTTTTTCGCGGATGACCTGGTCGGCAGGCGCCTCGGTTGCCGGCTTGGTTGCCGGGGCCTGTCCCTTGCCCGCGGGCCCCTTGGTCTCGGCTGCGGCGCCTATCGCCACGGCGGCGACGCCCGCCCCCAGCAGCATCAAACCTGCGTAACGCATGGCTTTATCTCGTTGGGTTGCACGCGGTCTGTTCGTTGTTGTTATTCTAGCAAGTCGGGGAGTCTTTTTGCATCCCGAAAGCCTGCTGTCAGGGTTGTCCATGGTGTATAATTTCGCTTATGTCGACCGAAGATGATCGCTTTATTTCGCTGGCGTTGGACTGTGCGGCTGTGGGTCGCGGCAAGGTGGAGCCCAATCCGATGGTCGGCGCAGTGATTGTGCGTGACGGACGGGAATTGTCTCGCGGCTGGCACAGGCGGTTCGGCGGCCCGCACGCCGAGCGGGAAGCCCTTGAGGCCGCCCGGAAGTGTGGCTTGGACGTGCGCGGCGCGACGATGTACGTTACGCTCGAACCGTGCTGCCACCGGGGCAAGACACCGCCCTGCACCGACGCCATCATCGAGGCGGGTATCGCCCGCGTCGTGGCGGCCATGCTTGATCCGGACGAAAAGGTGGACGGACAAGGTCTCGAGGCACTCCGGGTGGGGGGTATCGAGGTGGACGTGGGCGTATGCGAATCGGCTGCCCGGCAATTTCTGGGGGGGTATGTCAAACTCCGCACGCGGAAGCGCCCGTGGGTGATTTGCAAGTGGGCCCAAACGGCCGACGGCTACTTGAGCGTTCCGAGTGCGCCTGAGGCGTGGATCAGCGGCCCGGCGGCTCGCCGGCGGGTTCACGAAATCCGCTCCTGGTGCGATGGTATCCTGGTCGGCGTAGAGACGGTTCTGGCTGACGATCCGCGTCTGACCGACCGCAGCGGCCGCGGGAGCGACAACAACAAGCCCGTCCGTGTGGTGCTGGATGCCAAACTGCGAACCCCTCTGGAGTCACAACTTGTGGTAACCGCCCGCCGGATACCGGTCCTGGTGGTTGCTGCTTCCGGCGCCGCGGCCGCAAGACCGCAGGCGGCTGAGGCACTGCGAGGGGCGGGAGTCGAGTTGTTGGAACTGCCCGCAGCGGCCGCCGGCGTTGACATTGAGGCGCTGCTGGACGAACTGGGCCGGCGGCAGTGGACCTATCTGCTGGTGGAAGGGGGCCCCAGGGTTCTGGGGAGTTTTGTCTATGGACACCTGGCCGATGAATTGCTTGCGTTTGTTTCGAATGTCGAGTTGGGCCGGGCGCCGGCCGCCGCGGTGCGATTTGACATCGCCGAGGTCAGGGAGAGGCTGGGATTGCACAGCGGCGCCGAAACGCAATTCGGTCCGGACGTTTTGCTGCGATACGTCCTGAGGCAATAGGACGCTTCGCCCCTTGCTTCGGATCGACAGGTCGTAACCACGGAATCGCAACTGCCTGATATTGAAGAACTTACAGAAATTGTAAAAACCGTCTTACTGGAAAACTTACCTCAGTTTTCCGTTTTAGTAAGGTGTCAAAACTCATCTGAACTGTATCCCGTCATCACAAGTGGGACAGATAGGTATTGTGCAAAAATCGTCATTTTCCACACAAAATTCTTGACAATCCGGATGGGGGGGGGGGTAAAATTGTTGTACTTGTAAATCTGCTGTGCCGTATAGACTTACAAATAGAGGAGGGTGAGAGAGCTTGCCGGTTTCCTGCCAAGTTTTCCCCACTGAAATTGTTTTGTTAGGAGAAGATGATGAAAAAATCAATTCTTGTAATTGGAGTTATAGTCTTATTGACAGTTTCCCACCCAGTTCATGCGGGATACCTTTATGGCACCAGCCCCGCATCCGAGAAACTTTATAAGATTGATCCTACTGATGCAAGTAAGGTCTTAGTAGGAGATGTGTTCACTAACTTAGGTGGACTGGCCTATGTTCCTGAACCGACCACACTTTTACTGCTTGGCCTTGGTGGGTTGACATTACGGAGACGAAAGGCATAAAGTAGCGAATACATATTTGATATATGTAAAGGGCTGAAAGTTTTAGGCTTGCAGCCCTCGAAGGGACTCGAACCCTCACTCTACAAAAACCTTGTCTGATTCATACAACCCTTTTCTCTTATCAACACAGAAATTCACCTCTTCTGCCTCCACCCAACTACCT
>JASLZV010000200.1 GCA_030754715.1 Phycisphaerae bacterium | reverse complement strand
TCGTTGCCAACGAAGGCGCGGGCGCCGGCCAGCAAGCCTGCCAACGCAGAAAGCGCCGGCGATAAAAGTACGGGGAAACTTCGCTGAACGGCCTCGATTTCCGGTGCGGGCCATTGCTCGCGCTCAACGGGTCCCAGAACAAAGACCACGCTGCCCGCAGACAGCGGGGTACTGTCGGCCGACAATAGCCTCCCCAACTGTAGCGCCTTTTTCAGCGGCCAGCATTTCTGGCGGCTGCCTGCACCGGGGTGAATAACGTTATACGGTTCGTTGCGTTCGACACCGACCTGCTTCAAGGCTTCCGCGGCTTGGCGGGACCATTGGGGCTGAACCGCCCAGGCGTTGGCGTCGCCGCGCGGCTGATCCAGGCCCGGCCGGCTGCACCAGATGTCCAACAGGTGGTCGATGGATTGCTCCGGCGGCCGCGGCGGCAGGAAGTGTGCCTCTTTGGTCCCGGCGGCCTCGGCCAAGCGGCGCTGCCGGGGGGGATTGTCCGTTGCGAAGCAACTGATCAGACGGTCGTGCGTGCCCAGCAAGCCCGGCAGGCGACAGTGGCCCAGAGGGGTATCGGTGAATATCTCGTGTATCGGCAGGGCGTCAAAGTCCAATGCGTGATCGACGGCGCCCAGGCCCACCAACAGGCCGCCCTTTTGGCTGCCTGTTACCAGTGTAACCGGGCGGGGGAGGCAGGACAAAAGCCGGCCGAACAGGACCAGATCGCCCAGCGCGCCGGGATGGATGGCCAACGTCGACAATTTTTGGTTCTCCGCGAGACCCGCCCCGCGGCACGCTTGGTCCGCGCGGCTGAATCGTGCCAGAACCGAGAACTCGAGGAACCTCAGGCTCGTTCAGCCGTAGCGTGTCAGCGTCAATTCCTCAAACGCCTGTATCGATGTTACCGCCAACCGAAGCCTTGCGAAAGAGCACGAAGAAAAACTGTAGCGGCAGAGTGACTTCTCACGCCGACGGGTTTTGCTGTTTTGGCGTGGCCTTCATGGCCGACTCGATGGCGGCGTGCAGTTCGTGGTAATGGACAATTGGCTTGAGCAGGATTTCGTGCCCTTGGTCCACCCAGTTTCGCCACAGTTGGTCCGGTTCGTCGGCCTGGGCCGTCACCAGCAGGGCCGACCCGGGCGGCAGGGCCTGGAGCCCCTCGGGGTCCTCCTGCTGCCAGGCGACCAATGTCCGGGAGGGTGCGATAACAAGGTGGGGGCACCACCGCCCAGCCAGGACCATCGCTTTAGTCGCGTCAGATTCTGAAATTACGTCGTAGCCAGCCTCGCGAAGCGACCCTAAGGCGTAGGTAAGCAACTGTAAGTCGGGGTCAACAAGAAGTATCTTCTTCTTTCGCATGTCGGGGCCCTACACGGCAATGGTTCACCCCGGAACCCCTCATTATTCGCTTCGGGCCGGATGAAAGGCGAAAAAAAACGATTTGCGAGAGTATTATGTTGGGAAACAAAAACGCGGTAACGCGATGGCAGCAAGGGAGGTTTTTCTCCCGGACCGGCTTTTTTGTCTTGACAAAAAGGACATTCTGGAGTATTTTATCGGTTGCTTGCTCTGGCTTCGCATGAGACAGCGAGGAAGTCGCGCTTGCCACCAAAGGGAAGGAGATTGCCTTTCTGCTCGCCTAGAGGTGAGTGAGCGGCTCGGATAGCCCCTCAAAGGCGCAATTTCTATTGTTGACTACATTGAGGCGCCTTGCACAAATTGTGGGCGTGAGTGCTTTTGAAAGCTGTATTGCTCTTAAAAAGGAGAAGAAGACAATGAGGAATCGACAGATTGTATCAGGGATCATCGCTGTATGCCTGTTTTCCACCGCAGCCTTCGGCGTCGATGAGACAGTCAACCTGAAGGTTGTCACGGACAAGTCAACGTACATTGCCGGCGAAACGGTGAACTGGACGATATCCGCCTGGGCCGACGCCGGGGCGAATCACGGCGTGTCGCTCCTGGGCGTTGACCTTGCCGAGAGCAAAACCGAGACGCTGTCATCGGCCGACAAGGAGAACTACAACAATATTCCGTCGCTGCCCCAACTTGTCGGCAGCGGGTATGGGATTCTGCAGGGCTTCACCCTTGGATCGGCCGGCAATGCAACGATTGCGGGGCAGGTAGCGGACATCAGCGTGTACCAGAGCCCCGGTGCCCCGGTCTACGACATTGGCAACAGCGGTGAAACTGCGTTTGCAGAGGGCAGTTTTCAGGCGAGCGTACTGGGTGACCATACCTTGAGCGCCACTCTTCGTTCCGGCAATTATTGGGCGGACACGTCCGCGACGGCTTCGGCCTTTGAGCTCGCGGATCTCTCTGAGGCCGGTGCCGTCTTTACGGTGGTGCCTGAGCCTGGAACGATGTGTTTAGTGGGCTTGGGCGGCCTGGCTCTGTTGCGCCGCCGCAAGCGCTGACGTATAAATCAGGACGATCCACTGGGCCGCCCCGACAACCCGTCGGGTCGGCCCTTTTTCGTGCCCACCCGCCTTGATGTACTCCAGTCCTTGGCGGCCGTGATGTAGTAGAACCGAGGCGCCGTGGGAGGCCGGAGAGTGTCTTCTCGTCGTAGGACACTGCCGACCTTACAGCCACCCAGCCAGTTGCTCGGCAAAGTACGTGATGATCAGGTCAGCCCCGGCCCGCTTGATCGCCGTGGTTACCTCGATGGCTGCGTCCTTCAGGTCCAGCCAGCCGTTGCCGGCTGCGGCGTGTAGGGCGGCATATTCCCCACTGACGTGATAGGCTGCCAGGGGCACGTCAAACCGTCGGCGGACCTCCGCGATCACGTCGAGGTACGTTGCCGCCGGTTTGACCATGATTATGTCTGCGCCTTGGCCGATGTCTGCGGCGGCCTCGGTAAATGCCTGCCTCACCGCGCGGTAGTCCATCTGGTAGGTGCGGCGGTCGCCGAATTGTGTGGTGCTTTCGGCCGCGTCGCGGAATGGGCCGTACATGCTCGATGCGAACTTCACCGCGTATGAAAGGATACCGGTGTTGACGAAGCCCTCGTTGTCCAGGGTGCTGCGGATGGCGCCCACCTGCCCGTCCATCATGGCCGACGGGGCAACGATGTCCGCGCCGGCCCGGGCGTGGGAGGCGGCTATCTTGGCCAGTGACTCCAGCGTGGCGTCATTGTCCACATCCCTCCGGCCGCCGCGATCGGTGATCGTGCCACAGTGGCCGTGGTCGGTGTATTCGCACAGGCATACGTCGGTGATAACCACCATCTGCGGCAAGGCGCCTTTGAGCTCCCGTGTGAGGCGCTGAACGGCAGCCGAGTCGTTCCACGCCTCCGATCCGACAGCGTCCTTCCGGTTGGGCTCGGTGACGCCGAACAAAAGCACCGCGAGTAGACCCGCATCCGCCCAGCGTCGGGCGGTTTGCAGGGCGGTGTCCGCGGAGAACTGAAACTGCCCCGGCATGGACGGTATTGGGTTGGCCGTGCCCTGGCCTTCACGGACGAACAGCGGGGCGATTAATTGGTCTCGGCTGAGACGCACCGATGCCAGCATCTCCCGCAGTGGCAGGGAGGTCCGCAGCCGCCGCAACCGTCTTGTCGGAAATTCGCTCATCGGTGATCCTGCTACACAAGGGTCTTCACAGCCCTATGCCGACAGGGCATAATATCCCAGGAAAAGAAACTCAACCACGTTAATTTTGCCAAGGGGTATTGGCGCATGCTGATTCCACTCAGAGTTGACGTGCCAATGTGGCGCACGCCGTGGGCGAACTATCTGTTGGTTGCCCTTATTGTCTTAGTCAGCATTCTTGGGTTCAACGACCCTGAGTTCTTCAGTCGTTTGGTTGGCATAAAGGTGGTCAAAGGTGTCAAAGAAGTTGAGGAACTGGGAATCGTCGTGCCGGACACGAGAATCACGCTGACGACGGAAAACTTTCCCCGGCCAGTACTGGCGATTACTTCCGCGTTTCTCCATGTCGGGTGGGGGCACTTGATCGGCAACATGCTTTTCCTGTGGGTATTCGGCAATGCGGTCAACTATAAGTTTCGGTCATTGGGATTCATAGGTCTGTATCTGGCATCGGCCCTGATGGGGGGCATGGTGCACTACGTGTTTGACGGCGGCCCGGTGGTTGGAGCTTCGGGTGCGGTTAACGGTGCAATGGGGGCCTTTCTGGTGTTCTTCCCACGTAACGACGTAAAAATGCTGTACTTGGTAGGGTGGTGGTGGGGCACCTGGAGGCTTTCCAGAGGATGGATCATACTGTTATGGGTGGCATGGGACGTGTTGCTCCTGACGACAGGG
>JASLZV010000001.1:27229-28559 GCA_030754715.1 Phycisphaerae bacterium | reverse complement strand
AAATGAGTTCACCAACAACGCCGGCGTTATTTGATCCGGTCCTTTGATCTCTTTCCAGCATTTCGAGATGAGTGAACATGGCTCCGTTTGCGTTCACGAGCCAGTTTTGTCTTAGTCGCTCAACAGCGTTGTAAAGGTCCCCTTGCTTTGCATACTCGTCCCAGTCTGCTTTTGTCACATCCGGCAGATCGGTCAACCACACATTGCTCATGTTGGGGTCACCCAATACAAGCACGGCAGAAATCAATTCCTCTGTTAACTGAGCATCGAATTGTGCGTCGGGCAGCACCAAGCCCTTCAGGCTGGTAATAGTCAATTTCGGCGGGGGATGGGGATCGCCATGATGATCTGAACCGTTGGTCCACGTTCTGTTATCTATGGCTTTTTGCATTGCCTTCCGGAGCAATCCATTCGTTTCCTTGGGGTCTGCATGCAAATCGTCTGGGAGTTCAACCCCCAGTTTCTCCTCTGCAAACTTTCCAACACTCTTTTCTTTTGTTGCTTGTTCTCTTTTTGCTTGCGCAACAGTTCTGACACCGTGCTTTCGAGCCGAAGCCACCCCGGCTCGCATCTGTTCGGCTACAGACATTTGGGCCAAATCGTGGGCCTCTTCCCCAGTCCAGCCGACACCAATACGATGAGCCACATCATCGGGAACGCCGTGATAAGGATTAGCACCCCAATCGACGCCCATGCGAGACAGCATGTGGTCGATTGTTCCCCGCACACCCCCAAGGGACGGGAAGCAGGTAGAGCCGGTTATGTCAGTGAACTGGTTTGCATTGGGAGTACCCGGAGGGCAACGGAACTTGCCGAGGTCGTCAACGACCATCCCCATCCTTCGGGCTGCGCGGCCGATTATGGATCGGCCGCCACCACCAATCTTGCCACCAAGAGACTTGACTTCCATGTCCCGGTAATTGTCTTCGTCCATCCCCCCTGTGCGATGGTTGATGTCGTATTCCCGGATACGAATCTTCGGCTCTTTGGCAAGGTCGAGGATTTTCTCAGAGAAGCCCATGGGGGTGGGAGGATCAACCCAACCGAAATTAGGTTTGTCACTCTCATCCAGCATGTCCTCGGCAGTTA
The DNA here is from genome assembly GCA_030754715.1 of Phycisphaerae bacterium. Taxonomy (GTDB): domain Bacteria; phylum Planctomycetota; class Phycisphaerae; order SM23-33; family SM23-33; genus JASLZV01. The sequence goes on along the minus strand of JASLZV010000001.1, from coordinate 27,470 downwards.
CATGCAACTTGAGAACTTGACCGGGTTGCCGAACACCTTTGGGGTCAAAGCGAATCTCGGGCGGCTTTGTGTAGCCACCAGGAACACGCTTCTCCGACTCCCTCTCTTCGTCAGGACTCAATACCTTGACGGCATAGTCGGGATCCAAAACACGCGACTTGGACAACAGGTGCTGTTGCGCCCGAAAATCTAAGGCGGCAGTATTGAAGTCACGCCGACCTCGGGTCAGTCGTTGAGATAC
>JASLZV010000001.1:22700-27091 GCA_030754715.1 Phycisphaerae bacterium | reverse complement strand
ACAGCCTTTTCGCCACCAGCAACCCAGTTGGCTGGGATGAGTTTGGTAAGGCCAAGGGTCTTTGCGCGTTTCATGATGTGACGCTTGGCCGCAGCCTTGTCCTTGGCCCTGCCGAATGCCTGGATGGCGTTCTTGAGGTCGCCTTCAGATTCAATCGGATACGAACCATCGGGAAGCGCCTGACCGCTGCCGGCCATCTCATCCCGTCGCTCCTCGGTGAAAGCACGCTTGAGTGCGATCTCCGCAGCCTCAGCCTCGATGTCGTCAGCCTCGTCGGCTTCGTAGATGTCGTGACCGAGAATCTCTCCATCGAGAGAAACGAACACGTCGTAGGACTTCCCGTCAACGCCGTCTACCTCAACGGCGAAACAGTCAAATCCCTCGAACACGTCGGGCTCCACTGAAGCGATTTCGCCAGGGATTGACTTGGTCGCAATATCGGCAGCATCGTTATACCCGATGTACTCGACAGTATGACCTTCTGCTGTTTTGTGTTCTAGAACGGAATCGTCCAGACGATGGTAGCCAAGAATTTCAGCGTTGCTGCCGTCGACAAAGACCTCGATGGCCCTGTCGTCCTTGGTCGCCAAGTCGAGAACAAACATGTCGGCATCCTGCGAATACCCGGAGTCGATGATCTCGCTGTCGAATTCCTTTTCGACCATGCCTTCGATTTCGAGAAGTCCCGGCATGCCCTTTTCGGCCATACACCCACCGGGACAGTCGTCACAAACTGGAGAACCACCGGGGTAAGCCTTGCGCTCGATGGCGCAGACGTAAGCCTTGTTTCCCAACTCGTCAGACTTGACTCCCATGCTTTCGAGTCGACGCTGACGATAGGAGGCGTAGGTCTTCTCGTCCTCTTCGCTCCAATTGGGGCCGTACTTTTTGGAGTCGCCGATCGGGTTGCCGTCTTCGTCGAAAACCTCTTCGGTGTCTTCTTCGATGTCGAGTTTCTCGTCTTCGACTGCGCCCTTCTGCTCTTCTTCTTCTTCAAGCGGAGGGCGTGGCGGGACTCGCCGCGGCGGCGGCATTTCCTCTTCTGGGGCGGGAGGAGCCTCCGCGGGGGCTTCCTCTAGACGCGGAGCGGGAGGTGGGGGAGATGCGGCGGGCGGAGGGGCCTCTTCGGGAGGTCCGGGGGGAGGTCCGGCTTCCGGAGGAGCCTCTGTGGGAGGTCCGGGGGGAGGTCCGGCTTCCGGAGGAGCACCTCCCTCTTCCTCCATGGGCACCTCTGGCGCTGCGGGCTTTTCGGGCTTCCGTGTCCTGTGGGCCTTTTCTGGCATATCAGTTTCCTCGCCGGCATCGTCATCTAGTGGTACCATCTTGACAGCAGTAGCCATCGCCCCACATTTGCCACAAATCTTGGTATCAGACTTGTAGCCACAGTCAGAAGCGCCGTATTCTTTTGCGCACTTTAGGAGATCACCTTTGTCGTCCACCTGGACAACAACCTTTTCTTCGTACTCCATATTTTCGGACTCCTTATAGCGCATAGTTCCCTGGGTGCAGCCTTTGGGGCTGGCGCATTCGTTGCACGGCATCTTAGCCTCTATACCGGCCAGGATGCAGTAGTAGTTAGATTGTGCCTTTCTAGGTTCTCTCTGAGTATTGTATCCCACTGGCGGGCTGATCTTTGGCTGCTTACTCATTAGAGAATGTCCATTCCGCGCTCAACAAGTTTTTGGAGAAACTTCTCTACCGCTGCGATGCGTAGCGGCATCATTGATTCCACTTCAGGGTGAGTCCGTCCTCCCACTTCATCGATAGCCTCCAGATAATCGATCAGTGCTTGTTTCCTATCGATTTCACTGACCGTAGACTTCCTGGTCCATCGTCCTAGCACGTCAAACAGCGCATCAGTGATATCTGGTATGGCGTCATTGTCGATTTGTAGTTCCCCATCGGAGGTCTGGAATGGATTGTCCGGCCCGTATCTAATGGAGGACGAATTGAAATATTCGAAACTCCTTTTCAATTTCTCGAGAGCCTTGCGTTTAACGGGGTCACGTTCTTTCTTGATTTCCACACCGAGGGAGTCATAAATGATTTTGAAGAATGGGGAAGATTGTTTGATTAGTGAACGATCTTTTGGGTTACGAGCCGCACGCTGTTTGGACATATCGCGGTGAGACGCAAGCCCGCTATCGCGTCGAGACATGAACGCGTCAGCACGTCGAGCCCCAGGTTCTGGGCGGTTGCGGGGGGCAGTTAACTCCTCAACGGAAGAAATCAGTTCATCTAGTCGTTCATCCGCTTCCTCTTCGGCTGCCGTGCGTCGAGAAGGGAGACCCCCCGACATGTCCGGAGTTCGGTCTACGTCTATACTCTGTTCTTCACCTTCCCCCTTCATCGTCGCCCGGGTGTCCAACGGAAGACCGTTGAGTAGTTCTACCGCTTCCAGGACTTCACTATCGCCGTTTTCTAAATGCTGAGTAATCGTGCGTTCGGCGCTGTAGTGCCGCTGTTCAGCGTCTTGAATGTTTGCCCTTTCGTCCTGAGCGCTCTTCCAGGCGGCACGAACCTCGTACTCCCAGTTGTACCAATTCTCTTCTGTTGCTTCAAGGTCGTAGAAGGTATCCCCTTCCCTAGTACCCGAATTTCGTTCAGCAAGGTACTCGGGAGTGAACAGGGCCATAAACCCATCTAAATCATCTGCTTCCAGGAACTCACGAATACGATCTTCGGTAACGGGTGAGAGTTCGTCTAGTTGGTCGAGTTCAGTCTTGAGATGTTTATCCAGGTCCCGTAATTCACTTTCGACCTCTTGTCTTTTCTCGTAGGCCTCACCGAGTGCTTCATTGTCTACCCGGAACATGTCCAACTTGTCTTTGTATTCTTGGTGGAGTTCGTCGAACTCGTCCATGATTTCAAACCACTCGTCTGGCATGTCCGCTACGTCAGTGGTGCCGACCCTGGCTACGCCGTGCTCATCCAGTTGTGGCAAGTGGGGATCGAAGTCCGGGTGTTCTTCTAGGAAGTCTTGCAACCGGTCGCGCAGTGTTACGAGTTCGCGCAGGTTGTCGTGTGCTGACTGGTTGTGGAAGTTCCTGGAAGCAAGTCCACCGCCTGTGGGGTCGGCTACATCCGCAAATTGTCCCTCATCGCGTCGAGAAGGGAGACCCCCCGACATGTCCGGAGTCCGGTCTACGTCTATTTCCCCCCGTTGTCCGCCGATGACCATCTCGATGGTCTCGAACTGTGATGCCTCGAAGGTTTCCCCGGTGTTTTTATTCCGTGCTACCCAATTGCCGTCAAACCCCAGGACCGGCGCCTCGGGGTCGATGGGGGCGGGGGTATCTATTTCGAAGTCGTCGCCTGCCACCCGGTCCACATGCTCCGGCGTTGGGTTGTTAGCCTTACGGAGACTTCTCCATAACAGATCCCGTCGTGCAGTTCTGGCCTCCTCGGGGGTGGCGTATATCTCCGACTCCCAGGGTGGTTGCCGTCCTACCCATCCCCCCTCAACCTCGAAGACCCCGAAATTTTCGGCGCGGTCTGGGTCAGTCCAATCAATGTCTTCTCCGTATAGGTCCCTTGATGGATCCCATATCAGTCGGCCGTTGTTATCGAACCGGCGTCTGTCAATGCCCGGCCCAGACGCCCAATCCTCGGGTTCTGGCTCCGCATCTGGGATTCCTCCCCTCATCGCTATCTCCGTAGCGCGTTGTCCAGGCTGCGGCGCATCTGGGTGATCGGGAATTGGAGCAATACCCTCACGATCACGTCGAGAAGAGAATCCCCACGGTGTCCGAACCGGGTTCATCTGTCCCATTACGTCGTCCTCTTCCTCCCTCCGCTTGAGTTGTTCTTCTTTTGGTAGAGCCTGCCAGGCGGCAACACGCTCCTCAAATTTCTGACGGTCCTTTTCTTTTTGCTGCCGGCGCTTTTCCTCTCGCTTGGACTTCTGCTTCTTCGCCTTTGACGTTGCCCGCGCGATACGCCTGCCCTCCTTGGCGACTCGGCGGGCTTCCCGTTCCTTCTGTCTGTTCTCCCACTCCACGAAATCCATGTTGCGTCGGGAGCGTCGGGACCGGAAAGCACCTGCAAGGTCTTCAATCTCGTCTCCATCTTCCGGTGGCTCTTTGGGTTCGGGAGCATCCCCACTCTCCCCACTCAGGGCGCGTTCTCTCCGTTTACGATCGCGATCACTCCGAACAGCGTTGGCCGCCTCCCGTGAAACTCCCGTGCTTCTTGATTCTTGCTCGAATCTCCTCGGGGGGAATCTGTCATCTTCTCTTGATATCCGGGCAGTTCCCTGTGGATCGTCTGGAGCGTCATCTCCTTCGGGTGCTGCTTCCGTGCCGACCCATCTGCGGGCAGTGTCATCTACGTCCTCAACGAAGGGATCACCGCGCTGGATGAACTTGTCGTCCTCGTACTCCTCGCGTACC
>JASLZV010000001.1:0-22494 GCA_030754715.1 Phycisphaerae bacterium | reverse complement strand
CATAGATGCGGTCGCGAGTGCATTGCGCTTGGTGCCGATGTTCACATCGAGGGAGTCCATTATTCTGAGACGACGATCCATGGCCGCCTGTTCGTCTGGGGACTGGATCGGTTTGCCAACATCGTCTCCGATGTCTCGTCCGCCTTCGGGATCCAGTATCCGTCGCCGTCGGCCACCGGGACCCGGGTCAAGGTTGTCAAGTCCTACCTGAAAACCTGGGCGAGTCCTGGTGTAGGGTGCATCTTCCTGAGTTCGCGCTTGGCGGCGCTGCATCGTAGAAACAGGTTTAGCGGCATCGGCTATCCGTTGTCGTCGCTCCCTGCGTCGTCGCGCTATAGCCAGACCTGGATTTGCTCGCTCCTCCTGAGTCTCGATCTGTTCAGATATCTCGCCAAGAATGCGGTCGTAGTCAACGCTCCTGAGACGTTCCTCGGGAGGCGGCCAGTCGAAGAGTTGTGGTTTATTCGGATTGGAGCGGGGATTGAAATTGACCATCAATTCTTCCGCCTGCTCTTGAAGGCTCAGTTCATCCCAGTTCCCCGGTTTGAGTTCCTCCCATTTCCGGCCGAAGAATCGCGATTGTCCAGGCCCCAGGCCCTCGTGAGGTTGCTGCCCACCAGCCCACTTAGGGTCGGGCTTCTTTCTAGATGATCGAAGGCCACGACGTTCTCCGTACTGCGGCATCCCCCTGCCGGCCGGGCTGTAGTTCGCGTAGTAGTCGTGGAGTCGAATCCAATCTCGCGGCGACAACTGTTCTCCGCCACGGTCATAACGCCGCACCAAGTCCTGAACCACACGGAAGCCGCTCTGCTGGCGTGCCCAATTGACTAAATCTCCCTGAAGGCGTGGCGTGATGTCGGCAGGTGCGCCGTTATTGGGACGCCGTGAAGCAAATCCATGTGGTCGGTCAGGGAACTGTGAGTCTTTGGCGACGTTAGGAGAAACCCATTTGCCCTTCTTGGAAAAGGCTGCCATTTCGAGAACGTCTCGACCGGGTTTGAAATAGCCATCCGGATCCATTGCATCAAGGCGGGCATACGATTCGAGAATCTGATTGTACTCAGCGGAATCCAAACTAACTTTACCGCCTTTAGCATCTCGGAGTTTTTCATCGTATGCAGACAAACCACGTTCGATGTTGGGATGACCATCGTATTTGGCTCGCACGGACTTCAGGCCATCACTGATTTCACCAATCTCTTCTTCAGAAAGAGAAACTTCCATTCGGCCACTGTGATGGGCGTTGACTCGCCGTCCAGGATCGGACCTAATGACGGCGGCGGCATCGCGCAAGAGTCCTGCGACATGCGGTTCTTCATCGCGCCAGAGATTGTCGGCCAGATGATTGAGTTCATTAACGAGCAGCGACCGATCGACAGGCTTGGCCGGGGAAGTGTCGGTCCCATCGAGAATATTTCGGGCTTTCTTGAAGGTCGCAGATTCCGCCCTGTCCAGTCCCCTGTGGTCTCTCAGCCTGTTGGCATGTCGCTTCAGTTTCTCGCCCAATGTCGGCAGTTCGGTGGCGAAACCCGTGCGATCCACAACCGTGCCATCGGGCTTGATCAGGTATGACTCTCTACCCTTAATCCATTCGTTGACGGCTTCGCCCAGGCTGCTCTCTGCATTCACGACAGCAGCGATGTCGGGAGCGACGCCTCCGTAGATGTACGTTCGTCCCCCCTTGAAGGTGACGGCGAGTTCTTCATCGCCAGCGTTGTAGTGCGCGTGGCTGATGGCGCTGCTGAAAGATGAGTCCAGTTCGAAGTCTTCTCCCAGTCCAGCGCCACGCTGTGACCGGAAACCTGTTCCCTTAGGTGAGAAGCCCTCAAGACTCCCGGTTGTCGCGTCCATCCGTGACGATTCCAGGTCCTGTCCGTATACGAGCCTTTCGGCCATGCGCTCTGCGTCCTCAGGGCTCGCCACAAATGAATCGTCGTCCCGCTTTTCGATATTCATGTTGCGGTCAAATTTGTCAATCTTCTCAGCAGCCTCTAGGACTACGTCCTGCCCATTTCGTGCATGCTGGCTGACACTTTCCTCGGCGCTGTAGTGCTCCTGCTCCTTTTCTTCAATGTCTCCTCTGGTGTTCTTTGCTGCTTGCCATCCGTACTTGAGGGATGCTTCCCAGTAAGGTACGCCTTCAGATTCGTCAATCTCCAGATCCTCGAAATCGCCCGCCGGATCGCCCCTGCGATTCTCGTGCCGTTCCAAAACATATTCTGGAGTGAACAATGCCCGGAGTCCGTCATAGTCGTCTTTTAGCAAGAACTCTTTGATGACCTCTGTTGTGAGATATTCGCCGTTCGCCGCTCGGCTGGGCGCCAATTCCTCGATAAACTCGAGGTTTCTATCCAAATCTTTATCTAAGTCGGCTAGTTCTCCGAGTATCTTGTCGACCTTTTCTCTCGCTTCTTGGAGGTTCTGATTCTCCTCTCTGAACCCGTCGAGGATGTTGCCGTATTCGGTCCTGAGTTCCTCCCAGTCGTCCATGAGCGAATCCCAAGCCTTGATGCCACCAGGAAAGTCATCTAGGCCGGGGTATGTGCGGGTCTCGGGATCGTAGGTGAAATCTACGGTTTCATCAAAATGCGGATTCTCTGTTAAGAAATCAAGCATTGCTTCACGAGCATCTATGAGATCTCGCAGATTCTGATGTGAGTCTTGGCCATGGAAGTTCCTTCTAGACGCCAACCCTGCTGGCCTCATCGAGGGGGGATTCATGAGGGAGGTGACCTCTAATTCGTTGAAGCCTCGGCCGCGCAGTTCGGCGGCCCGACGACTGGCCTGGCTGGCCTCCATCGCCCTGTTCCAAACAGCACTCTCGTTGGCCGCAAGTTCGGGAGTGCGAGAAGCCCCTCGCTGTATCCGTTGGCCGCCTTCCCTGTCTGGGGCCACTCTGGCTGCCCGAAAGTCGGACCTGTTTCTGGTGGACTCCAAAGCCCCACGCCGCCTCCTCCTTGCCGCTTGCTGGCTGCTCCCACCGCGAGCAGCCACCAGCATCTGCAGCCGCCTCATTTCAGGGGTCACACTTTGCGTGTTAACACCAATGTCTGAAGGCTTAAAACTGGGTCCAAGAAGTTCTCCCCCGACAGTAACCAAATCACCCCTACCGTTTGTTTGGGTGGGGATTTCTTTTCTGGGACCACGGATGCTCCTCCGTTTGGCCGAAGGCTGTCTGAGCATCCTTACCGGCAAAACTTTCATGCCTAGTCGTTGTGCGGCAGCCAGTCTGTGGTTTCCCTCATCGAGAGCAAGGGTGCCGGTTTCTGGATCGTATTGAACTACCAGTGGATGTTTGATGCCGTTGGCGCGGATGTCTTCGGTCAACTCGTCCAATTTCCCCATGATGATGGGGGCGTCCAGTTCGTAACTCCGCATCTCTCCAGCACGAGTGGCGGCGTCCTCGTCCCAACCGTTGCTGGCTGCGGGTCCGATGTTGCCCGGCATGTCGTTAAAGAAATCGATGGGCACAAGTTCGGTGTGGTCGAAGTTGTCGAACTCGGTCAGTGCAGGATGAGGGTAGAGCGGGTCGCTTACGTCCTGGATTCCGTAGGCCTTGATAATTTTCTGGGCCTGCTCGTTGAGGAATGCGTGGTATTCGTCGCGCGTGAATTCCCCCATGCGTGCTTTGGTCGGGGGGCGCTCGTCCATGGCAACGCCCTCTGCTCGGGCGTCCGGAGTTGGGGTGTCGGGACCGGCTTCGTCATCGCCCCGTTCGTCCCAATTGCGCCCTTGCAGTAAGCGTCTACCGGAACGAAAAGCGCCATCAAATGGTTTCGGTTTGCGAGGAAGGGCCGGTCGTTCCCATGGCGTGCCTTCCTGGACAAGCATGTCCAAGTCGGCGTCTCTGGCGTCTGGGTTGAAACCTCGAAGGGCCGCTCCGGCCCTACGAACTTTTCCCGACCCTCCACCACCGCCTCGGAGAAGACCACGACCCAGCCTCCGGCCTAAGGCCTTTGTAGCCGTCTCGACGGCTTCGATGAAATCGGGCGTCGCCCCCGACTTTATGATGATTCCTTCTTCGGTTACTTCAGCGATTGCGCCGTGATAATCGATAATGGGATCGAGCAGTGACTTGGTGGCAAAAGCATCTTCAAGTTTGCACGAGATCACCAGTTGATCTCCGCCTTTTTCGCTGTTATCGGTGTCCAGTTTCTGAACAATACGCATGATCCTGGGCATGACCGCGTCTGCTGGACTCTGCTCGTAGCGATTGGCAGGGTTCACCTGCGGTTTCGCTTGGACGCCGGGCGGTTTGAAGGGGGCATACATCATCTGTGGGACGACTCGTTCGGGCTGGCCCAGCATGAATCCACGCTCTGGGTGGTAATGGAAGTGGACTCGGTACATCGCTGTTCCATTATCGGAACGTTGAACCTGGAAAATAGCCGAGCCTTCGGCTGAACTGATCAGTTTGATCGGCTGTGGCGAACGGGACTGCAATTCCAGTTCCAACTTGCGATCATGTTGATCAGACATGTTCTCAGCCCGTGGAGTTTCTACGGGCATCATTGCGAGCATTCCGCCCTTTTCGTAAAGGTCGTCAAAGGCGAATTCGAGATCGTCGCCTGACGTGTCTGTGCGTTCCAGAACGGCCGCTTCTGCACCCTTGACGGAAATGGTTCCTGTCAGTTGATTCGCGCCATGTAGGACGGGGGAACATTCATACAGTTCCACTTCGTGCAAAATATTTGCCTGTCGGACTGGGTCAAATGTGGCATTGATCGTTTTGTAGCCAATTGACCATTCCTGCTCTTCTCCGTAGAAGGCGATGTTGGCGAAGGCTTCTCGACCCTTTTCAGATCCAAGGTTGAACTGGACTCGCGCATACAAGCCCCCAACGCCTCCCGATTTCATTTTCTCCGGGAGACGTGGGTCGCTGGGTCCGACTTCCTGAATGTCTAGAACTTTGCCGATAGGGTCGTTCCAGTTATGACCCCAGACGACGCGTGGCTTTCGCCGCTGGAGACTTCCAGCGAAGGCTCCCGGCTGAATGATGTCGCCAACGGAGTCCTTGTTGCCAATGGCGGCCACGAAGCACTCAACGATACCTTGGGCCTCGTCAACACTAACCTGGCCATTACTGGCTTTGATCTGGATATCTGTTTCCATCCCTACAGGCATAGATAACTCCCTGTCGCTCTGTAGTCATGATAGAGCACACTGATGGTGGGCTACTGTAAAATAATGTGAAAAATGTCTTAGTTTCTGTAAAGGGCTTTTAGCCCGCTAGATTCCAAGCCCTACGCGTTTCATCGATAGCAGTTTGTGGACGCACTTTGGCCAAGAGGTTGGTGAAATGACCCACAAGGGCAGACTTGAATGCCGCCAGCCGATGCTCATCTTCCTCTATGCGTAAAGAGTAGGCGATTTCTTTGGCGATCGCTTCCCTGCTATCAATGTTGATTGCCTTGATCCTATCCATCTGAGAATTGACATGAGTAACAATGTCCTCAGCAATGGGTGGGGAATACTCTGCCGACTTTTCTGAATGCGATTCGGTAGCATCTTTAATAATCGCATTTAGAACTGGGCGAATATCCTCTTCCATTTGTTTATCCCAAATATCTTGAGGCATGAGTAAGTCAACTACAAGATTTCCCTTAGATAGCGCTTTTCTGGCCTTGGCCCCACCGGCCTTCTCTAAAACCACTCTCTGCTGACGCTCGAATAGACGCTCAATGCTTCGGTCTAAAATCCCCGACCATCTGTCCAAGTCGGAATCAAAATCTGTGAAGGCTGAAAGCGTGTCCTTGAACTCCATACCTCCGGCGGGCTCTTCGGACAACTGCTGTGGCGCTCCTGCCGCCTGAGCCGCCATAGCGCCCTGCATGGTGTTTGGATCAAGCATTTCCGCTCCGGGTGGCGTTCCTTCCCCAGGAGCCCCTGGAGGCGCTCCTGGGGGCGCTCCTGGCATTCCGGGTCCACCTGGCCCACCCGGACCCATCATTACGTTGGGTTCTGGTTCTGTTTCTTTGTGGGTATTCGCTATGGGGGTGAGGTTCGGGTTTTGCAGGAGGGAGTCTCCGAGGTCTGAGTGGACTATCTTACGTCCAGTTGCTTCTCGGTATTCGTTGGCACTGATCAGACCAGTCTGAAACTCCTGCAACACATAGCGTGATCGTTCTTGTCGGTACATCGTCAGAGTTGGAACTTCGTCTAGGTCAAAGTCGACGTAGTGCTTGTCGTCCAACTCGTCTAGGGCGCGAGCAATGTGCTGGAGGTGGGGTGCCATGGTCTCGCTCCAGAACACACGAATTTCCTCGGCAGCGTTACTGAAAGTTCGTCCAGAGGCATTGCCGATGACCGACTCGGGCACACCGAACGAGGCCAAAATCTCTTCTTTTGTGATCTGTCGCATCTGGACGTAGGCAGAATCACGGGGGCTTGCGGAAGTGTCGACATAATCGACACCATCATCAGCAGCAATAACGGTGGTTGCGCCTGCTCGGCCCAGGTTTCCTCGGAACCTGTTTCTCAGTTCGTTCCGGTCGTCATCATCGATCTCTCCCTTGACTACCAGCAGTCCTCCGGGACGACCATCGTTGAGGAGGTAGTTTCGGTTGTACAACTTGGCGAGGTTTTCGATTTCGATAGCCACGCCAGCGGCTTCCATCGGGGTCATGGAGAGGTACGGGTCGAGTGGATGCGGTCGACGAATCCACACGACGCTCTCAGGCGGCATGATGATCTTCTTGCCATCCGGCATGGCGACCTCATACCCGGAAACAAATCGCTTAGGATGAGGGATGGGAGCCGTGGTCTGAGGTGGGAGCAGGTTGAGACCAATCACCCGGCCATCTCGTCCGCGTATCTTCTCAACGAATGCGCCGCGTGTCCCCATGAGGAGTTGGGCTGAGAGTCGGTACCGGAAGATGAAGGAGTTCTCTCCGATATTAGATTTAGTATTAAGAAGGTCTAATATGGAATCCTTCTTGATTCTCTTGCTGGTGATGATTTCACCATTTGGCGAATTGTCTTTTCGAAGAATGACCGGAAGGCGTGCTTGGTTCCCTGCGATGGCGTCGATGCAGCGGGCCACCCATGTGACCTTCTGCATGCCTTCGCTATGGGCTCGCTCTATGTCCCACGGATCACGGTAGGGCTGGCCGGCGAGGCTAACGTTCTGGGCTACTGGTGCCCCCGGCCCAACGATTGCCCTGCCCGCTGCCATCTGGTGGGATTTTGTTTCTGGAGAGTTCCAAGCCATATTTACTCAAGACCTAATAGGAAACCGAGGATCCCACATGTTGCGCCAGCGACTATGAACCCCCACGAGGGCCGAATCATCCACGCACCGATGCTTGTGAATATAATAAAGGATACCATCAGAGCATTTGCAGCATTTGCCCGACTAAACAGGGCGCGCATCCAATTCAGGAAGGTCATGCGCGTTACCCTATCGCACCTATCGGGCTGCTCTAGAATGTATAAGGACAGGAGTTGTACTTGTGGCTGACTGGGAAAGTATTTTAGCATTCTTACAACCGAAGGACTCTCCGTATTGCCCGGAGACTCCTTCGTTAACGCAGAAGGTCTTTCTGCGCACCTACGCCATGGAAGGTCTGTTCGGCGGTGCAGCCGGCGGGGGTAAATCTTCAGCATTGCTTATGTCGGCGTTGCAATATGTGGATGTACCGAACTACTCCGCCATCATCTTCCGTCGCACCTACGCCGACCTCGCTTTGCCCGGCGCCATCATGGACCGCTTCACGACGTGGATTGCCAACGCTGACGACGTGTCATGGAATGGGTCCCTGTATGTAGCCACATTCCCATCTGGGGCACGAATCTCATTCGGTTATCTAAACAACAGCCAGGACTATTTGCGTTACAAGGGTGCGGAGTTCCAGTTCATCGGAATGGACGAGGTCACCGAGATCAGAGAACATGATTACCGCTACCTCTTCTCTCGACTGCGGCGACCGGCAACGGGTCCCGTATCTCAGGTTCCTCTGAGGATGAGGTGTGCTTCCAACCCCGCGCCCAACTGGGTCAGGCAACGCTTCATTGTGGAGGCCGAAACGACTGGTCGAGTTTTTGTCCCGTCGCTACTGACCGACAATCCGGGCATCGACGCTGAGTCCTATCGGCAGTCCCTTCAGGCGCTGGACCCTGTAGAACGCAAACGCCTTGAGGAAGGCGACTGGTGGTCAACCACCCTGGGAACCATGTTTGACAGAGAGTCTGTTGTTCTCTTGGAGAATGAAGAGTTGCCGACATTGACCCCCAAAGCGAAGGCAGTTCGGTTCTGGGACCTTGCAGCATCGGAACCATCTCCCGCCTACCCGGACCCTGACTGGACGGTAGGGACTCTGATGCTTTTCGACCAAGGCATTGCTTACGTCCTGGATGTTAAAAAGATTCGCCACAGGGGAGAGAAGGTCGAACAGTTCATCGCCCAGACGGCGTATGAGGACGGAGCGTCAGTTCCCATCCGGATGGAGCAGGAGCCGGGGTCTGCCGGAAAGGCCCTTATTAACCAGTACGCCAGATTCGTTGTGCCGGGGTTCGACATCATGGGCATCCGATCTACCGGTGACAAGGTGACTCGTGCCCGTCCGTTCGCAGCGGCCATTGCTAATGGCAATGTGCGAGTGGTGCGAGGAACGTGGCTTACCGACTGGCTCGATGAGTTCTCGGCATTCCCAGAAGCCTGCCCCCACGACGATCAGGTTGACTCGGCGACGGGGGCTTTTTCATTCCTTACAGGCTTAGGCTTGCCCCAGCGTAAACGAGCGGCTATTCTCGCTTGAGTGCAACGGAGCCAGATGACACCTGAGGATGTTCGAGCCCTACGGCAAGAGATTGCGGATCTGGATGCCAAGTTGGCCGAGTATACGAAAGACGATCATTCGGTCGAGGAGTCAGCCGACCTGCTGCTCGAACTGAACTTGGCTAAACGGGACATGGGCTTTCTCTATGATGGCTTGTCCACCTGGCTCGGTAGCCAAATGGACGGGAACCAGATTCTGAGTCTGCGAGACATGGCCACGGTCGAGCGCAAGATGTCCTCCAGCCGTTCGGGATGGCAGCACAAGGATCTTACCCGAGACGTGATCGACCGCATCGAACAGTCATCCGTAGACATGGACACGGGTGAGGTTGTGATGACCCCCGCCGAAATGGCGTTGAGGATCTTGGACTACGTTCAGCCGTCCTACTGGCGGGTGGGGGAACTGAACAAGATCGGATTGAACCCAGACAATTACTGTGCAGGGTCCGAAAGCAAGATAAGCATAATCGTGAGAAGAGGCGACGCTAAATGACTGATCACATCGGCAGCAAGAATCTGCTAAAGCAACTATCCACACCGTTCCCCGCAGAACTGGAGGGCACCCTGAACAAGGGGGGAGTGGCATTCAGATTTGTATCGGTCAACGAGGTTATTGCACGCCTCAATGACGTTCTTGGAGTCGAGAACTGGACCTTCGAGGTCATCTCCTGCGAACGCAGCCTTGAGGGGGGCGACAACATCATCGCCCATGTCCGCCTGTCGGCGTACATCAATGACAAGCCGCTTCAAAGGGACGCATACGGCGGTTCAGAGGTCAAGACAAAGAGGGACGGGGACCTGCTCGATTTGGGCAATGATCACAAGATCGCGGTTTCCGACGCCTTGAAGAAGGCTGCTTCCATGATCGGCGTGGGTTTGTACCTCTACCGCTCTGAGGAAGCCCTCGCCCATGAGGCCCATGAGGCGCAGTATCCGGAAGTGAAGCAGTTGTATGACAACTTCACCAGCCTGATCGAGAAGTTCGACAAGACGCAGAAGGAAGAGGTGGCGGTGTTCTGGAAAGAGCATGCAGGAGAACGCCCCAAGCCAAAGCCCGAAGCCATGGGTAGTGTCGAGGACCTGACGGCCCTAGTCGAGAAGTGCGTCGCCATCTCCTTTGGTGCCGAATCCGTAAATGAGTGAGCCGGCCGTGAAGTGGCCGAAGAATTCCATGTACCGATGTCCGTCGTGCGTCCGCCACTACATGGACGGTAGATCCGCGGAACGGTACGACGCGTCCTGTAATGTCTGCGGCACCGCCATCGACCCGAAAGTGGATCGCGTTAAATAATGGGCAGCATCATGAAGCAACAGTACGACACGTTTACTCGCAAGGAACTTCTTCAACACAGAGAAGAAGAGGCCGAGCGATACAGGAAAGAAAAGGAAGAAGCCAAATCTAAATAGGGATGAATACAAATGGATGCCTTAAGTATGGAAGATCTGACATGACAGCCACGCCGCCCCCGCACCTGTCGCCCTCGTCAATGGGGACCTTCCGCCAGTGCCCCCTCAAATGGAAATACAACAAGATCGACAAGATTCCCGACCCCTCCGGCAAGGAGGCGTTGATGGGAAATTTCGTTCACGATGTCCTTGAAGAACTCTACGGCCTGCCTCCCGAAGAACGCTCTCAGGCTCAGGCTCAGTCCTTGGCCCGGGAAGTATGGGACAGGGGCAATTGGGAGCGGAGGGTCAAGCCCCTCGTTCCCGATGCTGAGGAGTATCGGATGTTCCGCTGGAAGGCTTGGTGGTGTATCGAGAACCTGTGGAAGATCGAGAATCCAGAAGACATAGAACCTGACGGCCTGGAGTTCGAACTCAATGGGGAAGTGTCTGGAGTAAGACTTAAAGGGTTCATCGATCGTTTCACCATGAGTGAAGACGGTGGAGTTGTCATTTCCGACTACAAGACCGGCAAGGTTCCACGAAAAGAATACGTCGATGATCGATTTCTACAACTACGCATCTATGGAACGCTAGTAGACACTTTGAGCATCGGACGCACCACCAGTCTAGAACTGCTTTACCTGAAAGACGGAGTTAAGTTCGAAGTTCCCTTTAGTGAAGAAGTTCTTATTAACACAAGTGTGTATGTGAGAGACGTAAAAGACGACATAGATAAAGCATGTGCTACAGGAGATTTTCCTGCACAAAAGTCTGTTTTGTGTGGCTGGTGCAGTTACAAAGGAATTTGTCCACTATGGGTCAACTAGCCGGAGAAACAGGAACCATGATGCCCGACGAATTCTTTGCCCGATTAGTTGCGGACGACGTGAAGAATCGCGTTACCGCGCAGCAAAGAAAAGAGTTGATGCTCGAAGAGAATTGGGATCGTTGGAAGAGGGGGCTCTTGTCCCTTCTGGACAATCTCGAAGATCAAATCGAGAACATCCAAATAGATGCTCAGGCCGATGCGGTCAGGTACGAGGGCATGGGGCGGGCCGGTAAGCGTTTAGCGGACGAAGCCGCACGAGCCTACGACATGCGCGAAACCAAAGTCCAACGGTTTCGCCTGCATGTTGAGCGCCGCTTGAGTCAAGTGGAAAGCATGCTTAAAACGGGTCAGCCAATTGATGAGAATCCGTGGGAAACGGTTGAGTTCTATCGCCGGGCAATCATCATGCACAGGAACATGCTCAACGACTATGACCTGGAAGATACCGCAATCGATCGAGCCCTATGGGCCACTCTTGACAACCGTTGGGACTTTGACAGGGTGGACCCGCTGTCTCTTTGATGAGAGTAGGCTTCAAGCGTGCGTAATCGTAGTAAGAAGAAGCAGCGTCAATATGTTGAGCGTCGCAAACTGGTCAAGCGGATGCTGAAAGAGCGCCCTTATTGTGAAGCCTGTCCGATTTTCGCAGAACATGATGGTGTTGGCTCCTACATCCGCAACGGCAGCGTCGACATCCATGAGTTGAAGCGTCGCTCTCAGGGGGGATCTATTACAGATGAGTCAAACTGCATGGCGGTGTGTCGTCAGTGTCATCGGCGTATTGGGGAACACCCGCAACTCGCCTTCCACCTGGGCCTCGCTAAACAGGGTTGGATGAAATGAACATTCTTGGTCTCGACCCATCACTTACTTCGACAGGGGTATGCACCGGAGATAATTCCTGTGTTGCATTCCACTCATATGAGGAAGAAACGGCACGACTAACAGATATTCGTAATTATGTCTTGGGAGCATGTTTGGAAGAAAATATCAAATGTGTCATCATGGAAGGCTACTCTTATGGTTCGCGCACCCGAGCGCATTCCCTTGGGGAACTGGGTGGGGTGTTGAAGGTGGCGTTTGACGAAGCATGGATTCCCTTCGTAATCGTGCCCCCCACCTCACGGGCCAAGTTTGCTACCGGGCGTGGGAACTCCGGCAAGGCTGAGGTTATTTCAGCGGTGTCGTTCAGAACTCAGAGATCCTGGTCGGGCAAGGGTATTGAGGATCGCATTGACGCGTGGGTGCTTCGCGAGATGGGCCTGCAGCGATTGGGGCAGAGTGAGTATGAGTGGCCCGCTGAGAATCTCAAGGCTCTTGACAATATCGATTGGGAGCCATTGCTGATGATGGCGGGAGCGGAGAACGGTGAACCGATCACAACCGATTAGTCAGGTCGACATTGAGCATCAACTCATGTACCTGATCGAATCGTTAGAGAGCGAGACCGAAGCCTTCGAGCAGTTGGCGGAAGACGCCGCGAAGAAAGAGTCGCGATACAAGGGGAGTTGGGCTAAGGAGTACCTGTCTGCCAAGGGGTCGATCAAAGAGCGGGAGTCTTGGGCCGATTACAAGTTGGCAGACACGCAGTTTGATTTCAAGTGTGCCGAGGCTCTCGTCAAGGCGAAGCGTGAGAAGTTGCTGTCGTTGCGAACCTCGATTGACGCCATGCGAACACTCAACGCCAACGTAAGATTTCAAGTAGGCCCGTGATGAAACACAACGTAAACGAAGCACTGAACGACCTGCTGGTTCCTCTGGATTCTCTTGCTCCGCTGGAATACAACCCACGAGTTGGCAATGTCCCAGCGATCATGGCCTCTTATGAGGAGTTTGGTCAAGTCAAACCGATTGTGGTGAGACCGAATGACGATGGCACGTCGACCGTCGTCGCCGGCAATCACCAGGTTGAGGCAGTTAAGCGTCTCGGATGGACGCACATCGCTGCTGTGCCGATTAGCGCGGACGACAAGCGGGCGGTTGCATTTGCCCTCGCAGACAACCGGACTGTGGAGTTGGGATACACGGACCCGGTTCAGGCGTCCGACATGATCATTGAGATCGTCGATGAATATAGCGATCTGATGGAAAGCCTCAAGTGGGACGACTTTGAGATCGCCTACTACGAAGAGCAGTCCAAGAAAGGCAAGTCCGACAATGGCGATGAGGTCGGTTTCATTACTCCGGCACTCACAGAAGTGGTTGGGGCTGCAGCCGAGATGTTGGCGGGAATGGTTCGGGAGGGCGAGGACGGAGAACGACAGATCGTCGCTGACGATTCAATGGACCATGGTGATGTCGCAGTTCAAGGCAGCACGGCATTGGTTCCGGGCGCTGCCCCTCGCGCTGTAGTCCAATACACGATCGTCTTTGACGACCCCGATCAACAGAAGCGATGGTACGACTTTGTTCGGTGGCTCCGAAACAATCCAGGTTACGACGGAGCCACCACGGGACAAAAGATTCTTTCGTTTATTGATTCTCATTCAGAACCATGAGCCGTCAGAGAATGTTCCTCGACATCTCGTGTGTCGAGGCGGCCCGACAAAGAATCCGGCACGTTTACGACACGTTTGACACTGTCTGTGTTCAGTTCTCCGGGGGCAAGGACAGCACGGCGGCCTTATACCTGGCCAAGGAAATCCATGAGGAACGTGGTCTAGGCCCGGTAAAAGTCATTTTTCGTGACGAAGAGATGGTCAGCCCGCTTGTTGAGGAGTACGTCAACACGGTTCGCCAATTCGACTGGGTGGACATGGAGTGGTACTGCCTGCCTGTTGGTGCAGAGATTTGGGTACTGGGCAGACGGCAATCTTTGATCATCTGGGATGAGGAGCGAGCAAAAGAAGGAAAACTTGTACGCCCCATACCCGAGTGGGCTATCACCGCATTTCATTTCGGGTTGGATCACTCCGAACCCTTAACCAAATCCATGGACGAATACACGATGCAGGGCAAGGCCGGTCAGGTTGCGTTCATTACTGGAGTCAGGGCTTCCGAGTCCATGATCCGCTACCGGTCGGTTGTCCAGAAGTTGCACGAGAACTACATCAACAATCCGTACAAGTTGAGTAAGAGCGTTCCCCTCAAGTTGGCCAAAATCATTTACGACTGGAATGTCAACGACGTGTTCAGGTTCATTTCAGAAGAACACAACGCTCCCTACTGTGAGTACTACGACCGAGCGGTAGCGACTGGCTCCAATACGAGGGTCGGAGTTCCACTGCATGCAGTCGCCATCCGACGAATCGGCGATTTGGTAGCAACAGAACCAGAGTTCTTTGACCGCCTCTGTGAATGCTTCCCTCAGATAGACGCCCAGCGACGATGGTGGAAAGATGTCGACGTTGAGAAATTCATCGCCATCTATTCGGAGGGCGGCTGGGATGGCGTCTCTGAGTTCATCGACACTTACATGATGGGATCCGGTAACACCAAACGGGCTATGGCGCTGACCGCAGAGTTTCGTCGCAAGCATGCTCGCGATCCGTATTCGTATCCATTCGAAAACCTATTGCGTCATTTGCTGCTGAAGGAAATCGGCAGCGCCAGATCGGTGTCGCCAGTTGGGCCAAAGACTCGAGCGCACACGCTCCGAATGAAGGAGATGACGGATGGAGATTGAACTGGTTGAGGGCGAATCTCTCAACATCCCCGATTGGGGTGCCACCTACATTCTGAGGCCCGACCTGCTAGTTCTGGCTCGATCCATTGCCGAGCATGGGATTCTGGCGCCCCTAGTGGTGCAACGGGAGGGGGCCAACATCATCGACGGCGGACAGCGTCTGCGTATCGTGCTGGACAACGCATCCATCAATGAAGCGTGCGAGGGAAAGGTCCCGGTGACGTGGATTGATTGCGATGATACGGAGGCGATGATCCTGCACATCCAAATCAATCGAGGACGTGGAGCGATGGTTGCTCACAAGTTGTCCAAGTTAGTCAAGACGCTCAAGCGCGTCATGCGTATGACCGATACTGAATACAACGATTTGTTCAGTATGAAATTCGACGAACTCGAATTGATGTTGGATGGCTCAATCATCAAACATCGAAAGGTTGCTAGCCACAATTATTCCCGGGCGTGGGTTCCAATAGAGGCTCCACCGGGGACAACTGATAGCGACAGTGCGATACGCCAGAAGGTTGCTATAGAGAAGCCGCCCAATCCCGACAGGTAGTGAATGGTAGACTCTACATAGATTCGAATCCTGTAGGAGTCTTCATGAAGTTCGGCATATTCTTTGGTTTCAGACTGCTTTCTCTGTGGCTGCCGTTGCAGAGTCACTGGATCCAGGTCGGCTGGGCCGACAGGTTTAAATTGCGGACGGGCAAAGTTCGTCGTCTGGGAAGTGCGGCCCTGAGGCGGCGAACGTCAGGACGTAGATCTGAGAGCGTGAGGGATATCACGCGCGAGATGTGGCAGAACGCAAGGACTGGTCGAACCCGGGCGACCCGGCCGTAGTGGCTCGCCTGTAAAGGCGGTAAGAGCGCATGGCATTAGTAACCAAAGCCGACATCGTCAAATACATGGACATCACCCTGACTCCTCTACAAGAGGACTCGGCTGACACAATTTTGGCGGGCCTCCAGTCCGAGATGGAAACCTATTTGGGGCGTCCTGTAGAGGTCAACACATATACCGATGAGGTGCATGTGATGGGATCCGACCATGTAGGGGTGCCTATGGGCTCCTTCTTTTACAATCACGACTCTTCGGATACTTCCTCTGGCGCCTGGCCCACTATCCAGACCTTCACTGATCCGCCCGAGACGGTGTACCTCAGGAACAGTCCAGTTGTTACCGTAACGAGTGTGACGCGCAGGGGTGCGTCGGCTTCCGCCACCACGGATACTTTGACGGAATACACGAATTACATCGTGCGTCGGTATGGAATCGATGTCTATGGGAGTGTCGCTAACGACAAGGTCACGGTTACCTACACGGCAGGTTTGACCGGTGCGAATATCCCAATGTTCAAGTTGATGATTTTGCGTGCGGCGGCTCGGGAGATGCAGAACATGCACGACGACGTTGTCGGCATCAAAGACCTCGATCCAAGAGAAACCACTTTGGCGGAAATCGGCTTTATGGAAAAGGAACTGCTCGCCATCAAGAGGTATCGACGCGTAAGGGTCTCGTAATGCGAATCGATATTGATGTCCATTACGACGATGACGAGGCTCAAAACAGACTCGACGACATACAGCGACGGGGTAAGAACTTCAAACCTCCTCTCGAGGAAATTCGCGACGAGTTGCAGAAGGCCTGGACTGGCAATTTCAGGTCCAATGGTCTTGCGGTAGGGGGATGGAAGCCGCTGGATGCGGAATATGCATCTTGGAAGGCTGCCCATTACCCGGGAGCACCACCACTCATACAGACCGGAGAACTGTTCAAAGCCATCTCCACCCTGCGTGGGGTAGAAGTCGACATTGACCGTCACAAGGCTGAGTTCAGTCTAAAGAACATTCGAGTAGCGAAGTTTCATCAGTACGGAACAGAGAATATGGCCAAACGTGAAATCATCTTCGAGCCGGCGGGTGCGAATAAGCGTTGGGGCAAGATGATGAGGGAATACCTCAAAGGCGACGACGACGGAGATGCGTTCTAATGGCACTCCCCAAACATGAGGTAATGCAAGGTGCGCATTCTGCAAAGCAATATGCCACCACCTATCTGGAGGGAGATTTGTCCACACGCATAATCGACTACAGGAACGCATGGGGAGGGCTCACGGACGCAGAACTTCCTATTCCCGTCAAGTACCTCAGCCATGAACCTGTTGCGTTGGACAAATGGCCCACCGTCATCACGGTTGTTCTTACGACAAACAACTTAGAGCGCATTGGTTACGCAGGTGGACACAATGCCCTGCACTATGCTGCGGACCCCGAATATCGGGTGTCCTACAATATGAGAACCTACATTTGGTGTCGGGCCAGCAATTCGGAAGCCGCGACGCTCCAACGTGACCGGCTTACCACTGTTGTACGTTCCGCCCTGCTGGATTATCCGAGCCTGAAGGCTCAGGCCGGGAACCTCTCCAGCGAGCAAACTAGAACTTTTCGGGCTGAGATCGACGAGTCAAGCATGAGGGAAGAGTTCTCTGATCTCACCCCTCTCAAGGGTGAACGATTCTTGGCTGGTGCTTACTTGGGTTATGAACTTTCCCTCGATGAAATCGTGATGCGCAAGGCCTACGGACAGGTTGATGATGACGGGGTTTCCTTCGGGGTTAAGAATGTTGGTGTCGGCGAGGACATCGCACTCGCAACTATCCTGGCTCAAGGTGGTGCTTCCGAATGATGCCCATTGTCGAAACCGACTGCGTATGCAAGGAATTGAACAGCGTTCTCGATCCCGATGCTTTCAACTATGACCGTGCCAATGCGGTGGTGATCCACAACAACAGTGGATACATATTAACGACTTGCGAATATGGACACAGGGCTCCCATCTTGTCGCTGACGTTATGTTCTCCCGACTATCCGAGAGTTGCGGAAGTGATCGAACGTAATCATGTGGTAGTCAAGAGGAAGTATGATGCTCTCGGGCATCCTGTAAGCGACTGATAAGGTACAATCTCATCATGGCAGATAAAACTTTCAAGCATTCAGACCATGCGTCCCACCTCAGTGATCCTGGTGGAATGGCATGGGTGCGCAACAACTCTATGACCAATTTGACGATCACTGACGAAGGTCATGTTCTGCCTAGCAAGACCTGCGGTGGGATGTCATCAGTAGATAAAACCACTCAGGCCCTTATTGACAATGGAACTGTTGCTCTCTGTTCAGCCCCTGCCCCTGATAGAAAAAAGCCTCGTGAGAAAGAGGCAAAAAAGCCCGACACGAAAAGCGGCGTCGGTGATATCCCAGAAGAGAAGTCAGATTAAGCATGGACTTTCGAAGTACGACTCTTCGGTGGCTTCATAGTGGTAATCTTATGGGTAGTAGTTGCACGGAGACCCCATAGGGTCGTCGTACAATAATAGACGAATACCAACGGGACGGTTCATATGCCTGGTGTAACGATTTCAACTGCGGTTCGAAGTGGTCCGATCGGGAACACTATTCGGCCCTCTTCACAGGCTTTCTTTTGTGGACTCGCCGACCGAGGTCCGACAGACAAGGCCGTTCTTTGTGGCAGCCTTGTGGACTTTGAGTCTGTCTTCGGTCAGTACCAGTCCTATTCGTATCTCCACCCGACTGTGGAAACCTTCTTTGAAGAGGGTGGCACGCAGTGCTGGATTAGTCGCGTTGCCGGCCCGTCGGCCACTACTGGGTTTGTAACCCTGACCGACGGAAGCAACGACACGGTCACATTCACTGCCAACGGTCCCGGTGCATGGAGTTCCGGTCTGGCAGTTACCACTGCCGTAGGCAGTGTTGCCAACAGCAAGACCGTCACTCTCACTCTCAGCGGCGTAACGGTCTTCGTGGCCACGGACACTACGGCTAGCGATCAGATCGTCAGCAAGTTCTCCAGCAGCACTGCTGCCTCCTACTACGTCACCGTGACGGATGAGGGTGGCGGATTGGTGGACACCTACTCCAATCCCCAGAGCCTTGCTGCAGGCGACGACGATCGCTCCAACATAACCTCCGCGCACTATGTCACCGGCCTAGTAAACTTCAACGACGCCTACGGGGTCGGTGCGGTGGCTTGTCCGGAATCAGAGGTTCAGGCCGTATACCAGGGTCTGCTCGATCACGCTAACTCTCACAACCGGATCGCCATCCTCCACACGGCAGCGGCACAGACTGCTGCTCAGGCTGAAACGCTGGGAACCACGATCCGAACCAACGAATCCAACACCGAACACGGTGCGCTCTACTGGCCTTGGATCAACGTTCCGACTTCTCTTACCGGTGTGACTCGTAAGATCCCACCGGATGGGTATGTCGCCGCCGCTCGGGCACGCGCCCACAACGGCAAAGGCTCCCATCAGCCAGGTGCGGGCACCATTTCTGTTGCCCGATGGGTTGCTTCACTCGAAAGTGAAGCCAACTCAGCGGTCGGTAACGCGCTGGACTATGACAACGTCAACGCCCTGCGGGTCATCAACGGATCCATTCGGGTCTACGGAGCGCGCTCCCTGTCAAACGACGCGAGCAACTTCCGCTACATCACGGCCCAGGACACAATCAACGGGGTCGTGTACGAGGCCAACAAGTCTCTGGAAGAGTTGATCTTCAGCGTCATCGATGGTCGCGGCAACATCTTCGCCTCCGTGAAAGCGCGACTGATTGCCATTCTCGAGCCACGGCGCATCTCGGGAGCGTTGTACGAGGCCTTCGATGCAGTCGGCAAGCAAATCGACCTGGGCTATACCGTCAAATGCGACAAGGGTCTGAACCCTGCCACCCAGTTGGCAGATGGGCTTATCAAAGCAAAGATCGGCATTCGAGTGTCTAGTGTCGGCGATCAAATCAATGTCGACATCGTCAAGAGCAACCTCACCACTTCAGTGGTGTAGACGGAGGTACTTAAATGCCACATGATCCTGGCAAACCACATAAACTCTCACAGCGCCAGATCGTTGCCACGATCACGCCCGAGGATACAGTATCCCCTTCATGGGGTGAGTTCAAGTTCGCTCAGGTGTCTGGTGGCGAAATCACTGCAGCCGTAGAGAAGGTCTACGCTGGTGGGGCAGCGTTCCCGGAGGTACTATGCGCTCCCTACGAAATCGGTGACATTACCGTCACAGCCCACATGGACGACTACAACGAGCAGAGTTCAGAGGCTGGTGGCGCCGGTGTTGCCGTGAAGTTGGCAAACCTCAGGGGCAAGGTTGGACGGGTCTACTACACCCTCACCGTGTTCCTAACAGACTGCGACATCCAAGTTACCGGAACTGACCGAGTCTACACTAATGCCCTACTGGTGGGCATTACTGAGCCAGAAGGTGATGCTTCTTCCGGAGCGCCAGCAACCTTCTCGCTAACCTTCGCCTGTCAGAATGTTATTTCTGAGTTGGGTGTAGCCTAGATCTTCCCGATCATCGGGAGTTGCAGTGATCAGGTTGCCGGTGTGCTAGTTTCTGGCCCATGAGCACAGAACTATACACCGACGAATCTCCTGAGGAAAAGCCTTCGACGAAGAAGGCTGCCACCTCCGCCCCCAAGGTGGAAGACGTTGCGGAGCCCAACATCCTTGAACGTCTCAAAGAAACCATCTCCAAGGAAGTTGAACGACCCATCGTATTGCTTGAGGTCCCTGAGCGTGAAGAAGTGATGCTTCGTATCAGCCCCAACATTAACCAGTCGAAGATGCGCAATTGGCGCAAGCAGGCTGGCGAGGAAACCAAGAACGGGCTGGATCCTACGAAGTTTGCTTGTTACGTCGTTGGACATACGACCGTTGGCATTGAAATGCAGGGCGAAGAGGTCATGGACGAGAATGGCTACCCCATGAACTTCGCTTCTGATGCGGTTCTCAAGATGACAAGTGCTGGCCGTCCCGTGCCTGACGCTGTTCGTAACTTCTTCGGGAACGACCCTCATGTGGAATCGGCGGCTCTGGCTGTGCTGGAGGCTGCAGGGTTCTCTGACGTTGTTGACACGGTGGACCCTATGAACGAATCTTCGCTCTCTTAGAGGAAGATTCGTATGTAAGGTCGGCAGCACGACTGTCGGAAGCGTTCTCTACGAGTCCCGTAGAACTCCTAAAATGCGATGACTTTGAATGGGCTATTCTGTTGGCCTGTGCTAAAGTTATACAAGATGACCGGGAAAAACAAGAGCGCGAAAGGGAGCGTAACTCCTAGCGTATAACCGGCTCTGAGTCCTCGCTGGAGCGCATATGGCCGATGTAAATCTTGTAGTAAGAGCCCATCTGCGCGGTGAGCGAGAACTAAATAAGGCTGAACGTAAACTACTAAGAATTGCTGTTGCGGCAAAAACGGCCGACAACAACATGGCCAGTCTCGGCGCTTCTTCTAAGAAGTTTAGCCGGATCATGAATCAAACCACTGAACGGTTTGAACGGATCATGACTGACTGGGACAAGTTGGTCAAAGGGTTCGGCACGCTAATCGTTAAAACGCTTGGCATGGCAACCAAGTTCATGGTCGTTGAGTTCGCTGCGGTAGCGGCTTCAATGATTGCCGTTCACGCCCTGTTCAAAATCGGCCGATGGTTAATGAAGGGGTATCACGGCGCCATCAAAATGGTTGCCGCTGCTGCAACAGGCGCTGCGGCTGCCTTGGCAGTTCTTTCTGCGGCTATTCGCGAACAGCAGGCCGCCATGTTCTCCTACAAGGGCGTACAGAAGAACTACAAAGACCTTAAGAACGGGATCTCTGCTGTTCGTTCTGAGATGCGTGGTATGGCCACGGATGTCACGATGGCTGCCCTGGGTATTGAAAATATGAACACCATCTTTGCCGGCGCTAGCCAGCGAGGCACCTTCAATAAGCAACTGACCAAGGGCTTGTTGGACATTGCTTCTGCGGGTCAGCCGCTCGAATCGGCTGCGAAATGGATCGGTGAAATTGTCGGCATTCTGACCGACCCCGATGTGAACCTCTCGGATATTTCAAAATCCTTCAAGGGTCTGGGGAAAATCGGGGAGGACACCTATACGGAAATGCGGAAGCGGGGTATTAAATCGGTCGAACAGGTAAAGAACGCAATCCGAACTGGCCTTGTATCTGAGATTGCTGGCGTTGAGGGTCAATGGGATGCGGTTTCTGGAACACTAGTCAGCCGCTTCAAGGCTGCCTTCACCATTATTCGTACCGACTTTGCCGACATTGGTGATGCTTTTCTCGGGGACGTAAAAGGGTCTCTTGAGGAGATGACGATTATTTTCCGACGCCTGATGTTCAGGATTCGCGGCGATGTCATCAAGTTTGGGAAGGGTGGACTTCTTAGCGGCATGGTGGGGGCCATGGAGAAAATCGAAAAAAACATGGTCAAACTTGTCGACAAGTGGCTGCCTATGGCAGAGGGCATGTTCGGGCGGATAGCAGATTGGTGGGATCGATTCACAGATGGGTGGAAGAAGGTCACGTCTTCGCTTGCTCCGTTGCTTTTTGCTGCCAAGACTCTTGAAGACATGTTCATGAACATTCTTCGCCCGGTGGGTGATTATCTCAGCAGTTCATTTGAGAGCCTGAGAATCTTCTTGATCGATTCGAAGAAGGATTTCTTGGCGCATGGCACTGCGATCGGGGATCTTCTCACAGCATTGCTTGGTTTTAAAACGGCATGGACGGAAATGTTCCAAGATGCCATGCCGTTTATCAACAAACTTATCGATGGTGTAACCCAGTTGGTTGATTTGTTTACCAGCGTAACGAAGGGGATTGGCGGTGTTGTCAAGGCAGTAGGCAATACCGTGAACGCGGTGGGTGGAAAGGGACCCTTCCCAGGTTCTGGTGGTTCCGGGGGATTCGGTTCCGCTTTTATGATGATGGGGATGATACAGGGGTTTAAGGCGATGAGGGGGACGAAGGGGACATGGAGTGAAAAGGGAATGGATCTCAAA
>JASLZV010000019.1 GCA_030754715.1 Phycisphaerae bacterium | reverse complement strand
GCCGGGGGCTTCTTCCGATCACCGCGAGATGGCAGTGCCTCTTCCTACCGACATCATGTATCACGGATCACCAGAGGAGTTTGACGAGTTTATGTTCGGAGCACGTCTCAGCGATAACGCTGGTGGGGCTAAAAATCCAGACTCCGGTCTCGGTTTCCATTTTTCTCCGTTTGAACAAACTGCCTCAGGGATGGGCAACCATGTGAAGGTTGTGCATATCAGAATGAACAATCCCGTACACATTGACGATCTACAGACCGTCGGACTCCTACGTCAAAGGGCTCTCATTTCTGAATTGGGACTTGATGATGTGTATGAAGAAGCGTTCACGGAATATCTGCGTAGGAAACCAGAACTTTTTGACATGCTCAGAGGTGACGAATCCATCATGGAGCGTGTGGTGGACCTTCCGAGAAACGAGACCTACGACCCGGGCGGGTTCATTGGGTCTTTCATGGACGAATTGAAGCGTGTCGTGAAATGGCATGAGTACCAGAAAGAACATGGACGCAAGCCTTTCCAGCAAAGTTGGCAAGACTTCAACGACAATGGTTATGGGAATCCGGAACTAACCGGGCTGCTCACTGCCGAACAACTGGAAGACAGCACCCTCATGCGATTCAGGAGCGGAGACGATCCGGTGGGTGAAGAAGGAATCGGCACTCGCAACGATGAGATAACACGCGAATGGATTAAAAGTTTCGGCTATGACGGCCTGATTATCAAGGAAGCCTACATGGGTCGATCCAAGGGAGAAGATGCCAATCAGGTTGGCAGAATGAACTCCGGTGACCCCCGGCAGTCTTCCTATGTGGTGTTGGATCCGGATCAGATCACCACAGCCGATCCTCCTGAACGCACTCCAGCGCAACTGGCTGCCCGCGAAAAGATGCGTGCCCACATGGCGAGTCTCGAGGAACACGGGATACGCGTAGATAACTCCAACTTCGCTGCAAAAGCAAATGATCACTTCACTCCATTCGATGTGCGTGTCACTGTCGGTGATGAGGTTTTGTTCGAAGGTGGAGAACCGAAACCCACCAACAAAACGGGCCACGCCATATTCGAAGATCTCTTCTGGGCGAACCACGGCGAAGCCGCCTGGCAGCGGGATCGGGAGAAAAGGAGCGTAGACGAAATCGCGGACGAATATCTGCGAGTGGGCGGTTTGGCTTCTCGTCGTAATAGTGAGTTGAAAAGGAGCCTCGGTCAACAGCAGGAACGCCTAACAGAAAACATGCGTGCCCGCAGGAGAACCCAGGATCCGGCCGAACTGGCAGAACTCGCTGAAGACTTTGAATATCTGGCCGGGATAGAGCGAAGCGACCGCCGGGAGTTCAACAGGAACAATCAGATAGGGCTGCAGTCGTCCCGGGGTAGTACTGACCGCAGCGTCAGGGCTCGCATGCAGGAGAAGGACGAAGAAAGGCGAGTGGCCAGGAGGCGGGTCGGCGGCACGACGGGTGACATTTTCGTTCCCGACGATGTGTTCGTTGAAGAAGCCACAGACCCCCAGAGGCCCCTCGGAGGAGGAATGCACGACTGGACCGTTGACACCCGTGAGAACAAGGTCGGGCGTGCCCTAGATTCGGCGAGTGGAGCGATCGAACATTTCCGTGGAGGAGGTGGAGACGGGGACGTTCCCCTGCCGAAGGCGGTTCGCAGATTCATTGCAGACAATACCGACGAAGAAATCCTAGACCGTCTCAGGCAAGCCGCACGGGAGTATGTGAGCGATTTCGACCCCAGGATTCGCGTTGCTGCCAAGCGTGGGAAGGTCGATGAGATACTCGCGGATCCGGACAGGCGGATCAAGTCAACACACGAGGCGGCTTCGGATATGTCCCCGGCGGATGCCCGCCGGGAACTGGAACTGACATGGGGTATCCCCCTAGACGCCCCTGCGGATGTCCGACCCGTCAGCGGTTCTCTCGACCATAAGGAATACCGCAAACTGAAAGCCGCATGGATCAAAGCCAACAAGGACAAGAACCGTCCTAATTTTAGAAACACCGACCCGGATTTCCTCCCCGACTACTGGGGTGAGATCGCCCCAAGTGGACCAGCAACATGGGTATATGGCGGGGGTTTAGATGGAGGAGGGATTGAGTTCGTATTGAAAGCAGATCGCGCCAACGACTCCTCGGTCGTATTCGGCGACTCTGCACTTCAGGGAGCCAAGCGACCGACCGGCATGACCTCAACGAACGCTGACGACTTACTCGCAGCAATACTGTATCCAGAGACAACAGTTAGTGCGAATCATGTGGGTCGCAATCGCAAAGAGAACCGAGCGCATGTGATGTCTCTCCTGAATGGAAGTCTTACAGGCGACTGGAGCGGAGTGCTCGATCCGGACGCTCATCAAAGAGCAGTCCAACAGGGTGTGAGTCCAGCGCAGGCAGCCGGCGCATCCCAACGGTACGCCGAAGCGCTCGTGCCGGGAGGCTTTGATTTCGAAGATGTTGAGCATGTAAGCATGCCCGTTGGAACGTTTAATGTTCCCGATGAATTGGCTCCCGGAGACCTGGGTCGCAATAACCAGGAACTCTTAGATGCCCTAGCATCATTCAATCTCTCGGATACAGAATTGGATCAACTGTTATCTGATTACGGATCTTCGGGTCACCACTACGCGACCTATATGAGAAACTATTTAGGGATGTTAGAGAAGAAGCGTGAACTCAGAAAACTAGGTCTCGAAACAGTTTTCCCAAACCATGACGCTATCGATTACTTCGACCCAGCAACATGGCTCTCCCTCCCGCCGACCGCCTGGGGCGGGACTCAGCCCAGCCCCAACAGCAACGTTTATGAACTGCTACAACACCTGATCAGAGCAGACATTATTAGAAGAAGGCAGACGCTGGTAGACACCATTCGTCGGCCTGCTCCCGTTTACGATCCAGTAGTCTCGGTGGTCTGATGCGCGCTATCCATGTGGCCGATTATTATGACGACAGGATTTATTTCCTTGTCGATAAAGAAGATGACCACGATGGTGTCATCGTTCGATCAAACCAAGAACCTATCTTCGTAGACCTGTTCTCATACATGGGAAAAGTTTCAGGGGATAAGGGTTGGAAGAAGATTACTAACACCAAGTTTCATGACTTCTTATGGTATGGCCAAAACGGAGAACTTGCGAATCGTTGGCGCAGGGTATTCCAAGAGCACAGTATTGAGCCGCGAAAGGAACTGTTACTGAGCGTTCCTGTCGTTACGGACTTTCCTGAGCATCAGAAACGGAAAAAGGCCAACGAGAAGCGCAGCAACCGAGCCTCGGAGTTCAAGAGTCTCCTAGCGGCGGGTCTTCACGAGAAAGCGTTGGGCCGAAGAATCGGCAGGGGCGCTCGGCGTCTTGCCCGAGGGGGAAGTTTTGATGCTGACGCCATAGATGCCGACTTGGACATGATCGTTCAAGAGGGCACTCCTTGGGAGCGGCCGGCGCTTCCAAGTGTGCCTGATTCGCCTCGACGAATGGAACGCCGCGCCCGACAGCAAGGTTTTCAGAGCCACAGAGATGGTGGCGATGCCTCTACGCGTGGATGGAAAACGCGTGACGGAAAAGGCTGGAGAGAATTCCATAAGGATCCAGACCGCTATGTCGATATCAGCCCCAAGGAATCACGGCAGATATTGGATGCCGAACACAGGGCGGTTGAAAAGGCGTACAGCAACGGCGAGCCGATTCATACCCGTGGCGAGTTGCAAGCGGCTTTCGAAAAAGCCCA
This sequence comes from Phycisphaerae bacterium, assembly GCA_030754715.1. Taxonomy (GTDB): domain Bacteria; phylum Planctomycetota; class Phycisphaerae; order SM23-33; family SM23-33; genus JASLZV01. The sequence continues at coordinate 8,446 of JASLZV010000019.1, read as the reverse complement.
TCCCGGATTTGCTGACGGGAGTTCAGAGTTCGACGCCGCGGCCCGGGGTCTTCTCGAAGAAGGAGGTGACCTCAAGGCCGAATTGAGTCCGATAGAAAGAGAAGTTGGCTATGCGCTCTTGGAGCACTTGCGTCTCAATCCCAACCTTCAGGATGCAAACCTGCAAGTTCATAGTTTTAGAACTCGAGACGAGCATGACCTTCCGCAAGTCAGCATACACGCAGACGGATGGGCGATGTACGAGCATGGAACACTGTTTGACTTTGATCAGAACGGCGAACTGATACTCAAAGAAGACGAAAAACCAACAATTCAAATCGCCTACAAGGCAGATACTCCCCTGGCCGAAAACGACCATAGGCGGAATGATCCGGATAAGAAATCCCCCATGGCTAACCGCATGGAAGACGGGAAACGCTATTGGGATGCCTCTCTAGACGCTCCCTTCAGCCCACGAGCAGACCCGAAACAATCCACCAGCGGCGCCATGGACATGATGGCCAGACGCGTCTACATGAGTTTCATGGCCGAACTAGATGAACCGCACATGATGGATAGCGACCAGGGATGGGAACTCGATCCAACGGACAATTGGTACACCCCACATACCACCCAAGGCGTTCAAGACCCCCGGCTGGAACGACATGTAGGCGTCCCTAGAGCAACCCGACGCAAAAGAAAAGTCAGAAAACAGCACGAAGAAGCAACGCGACACGCCTCAGCGAATATCGCACACCACGAATTCGCTCACGCAGACCACTACATGGCAATGCGCAAAGATCTCATTGCGGCCATCAAGAAACACGTTGGCGAGGGTGGGACCACCATGGAGGGCTTGGAGAGATTTATTAGAGAGCAACTGGTCACCAACATGACCGACCGACAGAGGCGACGCGCTCTGGAAGCCGTCGTGTCGGAACGCCTAGCCAGACGGTTTCCGAAGTATGTGGCATATCTCAACGGCAACAAAACAGCAGCCATCGTGGGCATGGTTTCACCCGAAACCATCACGCCCAATGGCAGCAGCGCCGACCTGCGGGACATACGGGACCGCGGTCGCGCGTCCATGGAGGGTCTTATCGAACATTTGAAACAACCAATCATGGGAGCAGACGGCGAACCAATTCTCATTACGGACGACATCGCCGATTTCCTCAACAGCCATCCGGTATTCACCAGTTCGAGCCTGGAGGGTATTCTCGATCTTGACCCAGAAGACCTCGATCCGCGGATAAGCGATCGCGATGCAATGCCAGGTGACCCGGTCAGCGCCGGAGAGTCGCTAACACGCCAACACCTGCTCAACGTGTTCGGTTCTGAACACGCTTATCTGGACGCCAGCGGCAACCCATTCGCCGGAGCAGATGTCGGCGGTGGGCCGCAAAGAACCCCGCTGTGGGCAGTCACTCTGTCACATGACGCACCCGGAAGACGTGGGAAGTACGGCGGCCGCTATGTCCAGCCCCTGTCCGGACGGTCTCTCATAGACGTTGAAGAACATCAAGCGTCAACTTCCTCGCCTTCCAGCGCGAATGTCTTAAATAACTTTGTTTACACGCCAGACGCACTGGAGATAATGCTCGGACACGGAACACCCGAAATACATATGCACGGCGTGGTCGGATCGGACCCGGAAATGGGCAGAGACGCGATCATCCCCCCACTCAGCCCTGAGGGCGCTCGTGTTCTCATCGATGCCATGGCAAGAACTGTAGGCCAAATACCTGATTATGGTCCTAACAACTGGTACAAGGAAAGCCTCATGTCGGGAGGCACTCCGGGAAGAACTCTGGCAGACATTCCGCCGGATACGCCACCGAAGATCGGCAAGGGGCGCGACATAATGCCCTTCCTGGACGAGGACCTACCAGCAGCAGAAGTGGGCGAGGCACTACAGGAACTCGTAGAGCACTGGACGGATAAAGTCATAGGACGGGCAAGAAGTGCATCTGGCGATCAGAGAGAGATCCAACTCAAAAACATTTCACAGTATCTAGAAGCCGTTGGCAGATCGGCATTCCATTTCGACGATCTCAGCGAAGCAGAGATTGATGGAATAATGGATCTACTAGACGACATCGGTATTGAGTCAACTCTGTCCGGAGGACGCACGGTGAGTTGGGCTCCTTACATGGGATGGATTGATCAAAGACCGAACCAGGCGCCCGGAATGACACCATTAGTTAACGGGATGAATGCTCGCCATCACGAGTTCTTCGCCGAACTCGGCGCGGCACTCTCCTCAGGACTGACTATCAGACCCCCCGTAGACTCCGTGCAACATACCGCATTGAAGAAAGTTACTGCGTGGCTGAGGCGCGACCAGCCGTTCACCGCAAAGGTTAATATAGATACAAGCAGGATTAGTCGAATCCACCTGCCTCGTGACGAATATCTTCGCAGGGAAGAATTGCTCCAACAGGGTCTTGAGATGGAACGACTGGCACGAAATACTACGAAGCAGGAAGCACATGGCTGACGAACGCTGGCGTGCCAGGCGAGATGAATTGTTCGATGGCATCATCGAGCAAAGTGAAGACGAAAGTATCGACCAATTCATTGGCCGTATGCGGGAACTGGAAACGGGCACAGACCCCCATCACGATGAGCGACGCACCCTCATCGAAGAAACCACATTCGATCTATCCATGCCAACACTCGGCCACGATTTCAGAGATACACAGGATGCCACCCTATGGAAGATGCGTCATTCCATTGGGCTCGAACCAACTCTACGCAGAATACTAAGCGGGCGTAATGGACACTGAATCTGACTATCAGATTAAGGGACCGCAGGACATCCTGCTGGACCTTCCGCAGGAGCGACTAACTTCTATCACTCGTGGCCGTGGTCCTCGTCGTGGAAATCTCGAAAGACTTCTCCGCTACTGGAGGCCGATCATGAAAAAGCCCGGTGGGTTCACACGCTGCCGAGTCATTCTTGCCAACCATCCAGAGTTGTACCCACTGGAAAGAATCTGCGCATGGCTACATCATGAAACCACCGGCAAGTGGCCCAATGAAGGGTGCCATCATCCAGGTATGAAGAACTGCAAGGGGAAACTCAGGAAGTTGGGATGGACAGACGCCGAGTGGGGAAAGCGGATGCGCAAACGCTTTAAAAAGCGCATCAAAAAAGGAAAGAAAGATGCTTTCGGTGACGAATTGGTCTATGAAGAAGATTTCTTCTTTGGGGATTTCCTAGAGGTCAAAGATTCACTGGGTGCTAGGAACTATAATCCAGTAGTAACCGATGCTGATTTCAAGCACGCTTCGGATGTGCTTCGCGACTTCGTAGACATGGAATCTGACTTCGTTTCCTACCTTAGAAATTATGAGAGTTGGGAACTAGAGGGAGAGGATGAAGTTGGCGGTTTGGTAAGTGTGGATTTCTCCCCTGGCGATTGTGGGTGTGAGTAATGGAAGTTAGTTACACCTATACAAAGGACGCATCTTGCTGTCCTGGTGAAGATGTAACTATCACCGTAAAACGAGTTATTCTCGTCGACCTCTCGCAGCCACGACCCTCCGGATTCATTTGTGGCCATCGCGCTGACATTGAGTCAGTTATCAATTACAAGGCATTGTCAAAGCGCAACGGGAACACCCGGCAATACAGCGTAAAGCGGGTCGGTTTAATCGGCGCTCGCAGTCGGCTGGGACAGGCAGTGCAGGCTGTTGGCTCCGCGGTGACGCCCGGCAATATCAGCCGAATTCGCAGCCCAGTGAGATCCAGGCTCTATTCAGCACTAACTCCGGGTTTTGGTGGTCTGCCGGGTCGCGGCATTCGTGGACGGGAGCGGTCCTACCGCTGCCCAGAGGGTTATCAGTTTGGGGGACGCTTTACCGACTCTCAACTTTCTACCTGTGGTCAGCAGTTGTTCGACTTCCCCAGCATTCTTGGCGAGACCATCGCAGCCATTCGTCGCGACAGCGCGAGGGCAGTTGGGTCGCAGGCCGTCAAGCCAGTAGCGATGGGTCGTGGACGAGACATCCAGGATCAACGCGAGAGGCGTGATCCGAACAGAACTATTCCCCGAGTCGGTGCCGCCAACAGACAACTCCAGAGACAAAAAGTTCAACAATTGATCCCCCAGATGGGTAAACCAGACATTCAAGCCCACCGCATGATTCGTCGAGACGGATTCGATCTGGAACCAGTCGTCACGCCGGCAGTACTGAGAACCATTCCCGACAGCAGGGACATGGAAGGTGCGACCTACCTGATGACCATTGGATCAGATGGAATAGGCGGAGAAGAACTTGGCCTCCTATCGAATACCGGCGTTACCAACCTGACCTATGTGCGAGACGACGGCACAAGCGTGTCGATAGCCAAGGTAAGAGAACTCACCGTCGGTGAACGAAGGAAACTCGGCCGCACAGTCAACGCCGCAATGAAGAAGGAAGCCGGAGACGACGAACTATCTCGACTCCAGTACGTCTCCGAGGAAACCGGCGATGGCATCCAGGTGACCGAAGGCGGCGCTGCTCGGGCGCCTCGGCCAACCCGGGCGGGAGTAACGGAACGCGCGCCGGAAGCGCCGGAAGCACCGGAAGCAGAAGCACCAGAATCGGAGAAAATCACCAGCGTCGACGAAGCGTTGGCCCATATTGCGCAGGGTGGCAACTTGTCGGACATTGCTCCTTCCATCCTTGAAGAGGTTCTCCGAGAGAAGAACGCTTTGGAGGTAACAAAGAAACTGGTTACAACTCCACAGAAACGACAATACACTATTAGGAGTTCAAAGAACAACTTCGAACATCTCCATGCTGCTTTTGCTTCCGAAATACAACATCACCTGGGTTTGACTTCTCCAGATGTTGCATTCGTTGGTAAAGGAGATAAGCGTCGCTACCTTTTGCAGGACGCAGCCTCAACATTAGATGGTGGAGCCGTAGACAGACGAAAGACTGTTAATAACGCATCCCCACGAGAGATGACTGCTATGTTGATCGCAGATGTTCTAACTGGAATCAATAAGAGGCTGCCAACATCCCTTTCGACAGTAAGCAACGAAGATAAAACGCGATTGGTTGCAGCAAACAATCCCTCAGATTTGGTTCCATTAGATAAACTTGAGATTAGAAAGGCTGCGCAACAGCGAATAGAAGAGATGCGCTCCCTGCTGCCGGAAGGTGTTTACGGCAAGTACTTTGACTCCCTTCAAGCGGAGCAGCAGAAACTTGTCCAGCAGCAGATGACCAGGTTGATTCAGCGTGCAGAAACGTTTGATACCAGTATATTCCGTCAGAGTCTCAGCAGGAACGGTGAACTGTCTCCCGCCGAAAAGGCTCACCTTGCAATTATCGAAACCATTTTTGATACCCGGCTTAGCATCTTGAGGGGCAGCCTCAAACGCATTATCGATATGGTCGGAGGAGGAAAGTGAAGTACTACGCAGTAGCCACTGACACCATCCGCGATGAGCCATTCGGTCTTGTTGTCAGGAACGGGTCGGGTTCCATTTGTTACGGATTCCATGCTGCGGGATCCGAATGGGCCGACCTGTACAACGATGGTGAAATCAAAACGCTCGAAGAGGGTCTGCCGCCCGAAGTAGAACTGGGACATTTCGGACAACTGCATTTCGATGTCGAAGAGATGCTCGAAAAGTCTCCTGAAACAATCCCCTCACCCGAGATGTCTGTTCTCGTTGAGTCTGAATGGCTTCCCAACAACTCCACCGGAATCGGACTGACCCACGTTCCTCTAGTAAAAATCTCTAAGAAATCACGCCAACTGGCCATCAACTACAAGGCGCATGCCTTCTTGGCCGATTCGCGTCATTCCAGTTTGCTCCTAAAGACTCGCCTGTCAGGCGGCCGTCTCACCCCGGACGACTCTCATACCCGTAGGACGGCGAAGGAACTGCTCAACACCAAGATGCTCATCTTGACCCAGCGTTATCGCAACGAGGATGCGGTCTCCGAAGAAGAGATGCAGACCAAGGCGTTGGGTCGCCAGATTGGGCGTGGGGCTCGCCGCGCTCGACGTATCGGAAGGGCGGCTGGACGCAGTGCAATGGGATTTGATCCCGACGCACGAGATGCCGATCTCGACATGCTCGTTCAGGAAGGCACCGCTTGGGAACGTCCTGCTTTGCCGGGCAAGCCAGATCTCCCCGGCGCTCGCTCTACACGTCGTACCCCTGCTGATCGCGACCGTGCCGCTATGAGACAGCGGCAAGGCGGTCTGGCCTCCAGGCGTGGCAGCAGCATGTACGCCAGTCCAAGAAGGGGATGGAGCCGCGCGGCGGGACGAGACGACGCCTACGGGAATATCTGGTTACAGCCGGACGATAATCCCGCTAGGGAAATGGACATCGAGCGTGGGATAGAGCGTTTCGAGAAAGACATTCTTGACCAGACGGTTGGACAGATTTACGACGAATTTGAAATCCGTGGGCTGGAGCGCATTTTCGAGCAGTTTGGCGACGACGATGATGAGCGCGATCGACTGATAGATGAGACGCTCATTCGGGATCTTCCTGAGGAACTTCGCAACGAGGTTGAGGGCATCGCCTACAACTACGCGGTGGATAATCCCGACGCCATGCTGGATTACGGCGCAGATGAGGGTCCTGATCCTTACGACGAATGGCGAGACCGGCGAGATAGCGGTCTGGCCTCACGACGGGACCCCGACGGCGGCATGCGCTCCATGCGCGAGCACATCCCCGGGACCCGTGCGTGGAGGAACCGCAGAGAAGACCGAGAACGCGAGGAGCGGTTTGACGCTCAACAGGAGCGCGATAGGGAACGTTGGATAGAGCATACGCAGGGCAATGGCCCCCCGCTGGCGCCCGCTCCGGACGGATATATTCGGATGCCCAATGGTTACAGGCTTCTTGAGGACACCGACGAAAACAGGAAACTATTTGGCATTGAAGGGCGCGCCATGCCACCTGATCCTGATCCGTGGGATGCAGACCGAGACACTCGACCGAAGCGACGCGCTGAACATACTCCGTCCACATTGGAACAACTTCTGGCAGGAACCCACCGCAAACTGAGCAAGTTGAGGGCTGGACGAGGTCGGGAAGAGCCGGACAGGGATCGTCCTGAGGAACGGTTGGATCCACGACATCACCCGGAGATCAAGCGCCCGAGTTCATTCAGGGACAGGGGCTTCCAACAGGCGAATAGGGAAAATCCTGACTTCGATAGAGATAACTTCAGTACCTTTGAGAAGTGGCAGAAAGCCGTACACGAAGAAATTCTCCGGCAGGACCGTCTCTCCGACACGGGCGCTGGTCACCGGGTAGAAGCAAAGAGGCCGCCACTTCCACCTCGTGACGGGGGACCACGGAAGAGGGGCGAGAGGTCACAGGGTCGTCTTGTCAATCCCAGGGCGAGACTCGGCGGCGGGGAACGTTACGTCCGGTATGGCGACCTCGATGAAAACGGTGACCTTCCTGTAGACATTCCCGGCAAGTGGGTCGATGCCCTGGGCAGCCGGGGTCGAAAACCTTACGGCGTGGACGCAATAGACCCGAGGAAGGGTGAATGGAGCCTGCATCGCGAAGGACACACGGTGCGCGACCCGCGCAGCCGAGGCGGTGGCACCGGCTACCTGCCAAGAGGCGAGATTCGCTTCACTGATCCGGAGTGGGAGGACTATCGCCACGCACTAGGACCCGACAACCTCCCATTGATGGATACCCACCTCAGGGAAGTACGAGAGGACATCAGGACAAACAAGGCTCTGTTGGAGGCCGTCGAAGCGGAACGGGTCCAACTGGATGCAGATGCCAGGCATTTTGTGGTTCAGGGACGACGGAGTGGCAAACCGAAGCATCGGCATTCCAACGACAACGGACAACCAACAAATGCTTCTCTGCAACGTCAGGCGGGACTCGAATTCCTGACGCAGAGCATGTCGGAGGATCTGCCGGACATAGACCGTGGACGACAAGCCATTGTCAGGGGTGAACAAGAGTGGCTCGACCAGCAGGTTACAGATAGCGAACGCAGACTTCAGCATCTTGCGGACCAGATCGTAAAAGACGAGAAACTGTTAGAGGTACTCGAGGAACATGAAACGTATGTAGAGCGAGTAGATATGCCGGAACCGGGATCGTGGGTGCCTAGCCGGGTAGGCGAACCCAATTTGACCCACCGTGGCCAGGAATCCGACGACGACGACATGATCGATCCGACAAGGATTCCCCTCCAAATGGGAGAGGGCATGCGCTCCCGGCGTGGAGATGCAGAAAGTCTCGCCTTCTACACCGCCCTAGATGGCACAGAAGAAGATCGGCAAGCCTACCTAGACAACGTTGAGCCTTACGAACCGGGCGTCCAATCCACCCGATTGGGACGGGAGGTTAAGGCCACTCGCGACACCCGCAACTCTCACGCTGCTGCGTTTGCCGAAACGTCAAATTCGTTCAGTTTCAAGCCGGGTGGGCAGCCGGGGTCGAAAACCTTGACATCAGGCACT
>JASLZV010000199.1 GCA_030754715.1 Phycisphaerae bacterium | reverse complement strand
GATCTCGACGGGAATCGGGTTGTTGTTGGCGCGGGTGAGTCTCCGGTCGGCCGAGCCCTCCGGAGTGGTGACCGTGATTCGTCGGGGGATCCCAGGATCACGCCGCAGAGTGGCCGGAGCCTTGAAACCGCGATCGGTGACCAGTTGAATCCGAGCACACAGCCTTCCGGCGACTTCGACCCGACCAACCAGAAACGAAGCGGTAATAGCCGCCAAACCCTTCGGTAGTGCCTTGGATCGGTCGGTCATTACTTCCACCACCTGTACGCCTCTTCTTACGCCGTCCAGCGCGCCCGAGATCGTGAGCGACTGCACATACGGCAGAGCCTCTCGCAGCACCACGCGGGCGGGGATCAATTCGCAGGTGTCCCGGATCGGTCCATAGGCATGCCGAATATTCTGTATTTCCCGGCACCTGTTTTTCCAGCCGTTCCCCCAGCGCCTTAGGGCCTCAACCTCGTGACGCAACTGGTCCAACTCATGCCGCAGCCGCGCGGCCTCCTCGGTAGACAGGACAGGTTGGCCTCGATTGCTCAGGCGGGATTTAAACGCTGCCGCCGCCGACGTGCTCAGATCACCCAGTGGCGCCAAGGAATAATGGGCCGGCAAACGCAACGTGTCGGCCATGCGAGGGCTTAGAAATGAACCAATCGCCGCAGCCGCCAGAAGGATCAGTACGATCCGCCGCTTGTTGAACTTTGCCACACGCCTCATTTCGCGCCCTTCTTGCCGCAAAAGCCTTCTTGCGCACGCATGATACCCCCCCGCCGGGGAGAGCAGCAAGCCCCAGTGCGTTCATCAAAGGCCCCTGTTCACAGTCCCCGATGTTCCCACCCCAACCGCAGCACCGTGGGCAAAGCGATGCTACTTGGGCGCAGGCCTTGATGCAGGTTGGCCGGCCGCTGGGCGTGTAGTGAGCCGCAGACCGCCCAGTGATACCGTAAGCAAGGTCTTTTCCAGGCCCTCGACACGCTGGCGCAACTGGACCACATCCCATTGGGCTGACACTCGAAGACGACGCTCTTTGACCCAAAGCGTTGCAAGCAGCCCGATAATCAGTACAAACAGACCGCCAACGAGAATAAGGTACCTCATTTCGGATTTTGGCCCCGTGGCCTGTCGCCTTGGTATTGGATCCATGGTCGGCGTCCTTCTTGCCTAGTTGGGCGCCCGGACGGCGGTAGTCTCGCCCAGGCTGCGAGCGATCCGCTGGTGACGGTCGCCGTCTAAGTAGTCGGCGAACCTCGGCAGCGGCTTGGCCTTGCGGGAATAGTAGTACTTCAACCCGCGATGAATAGCCACATTGGCCAGCCAACTGTTCTTTTTTAGCGGCCAAACGCCCAGCCGGCGAAACGCGCTGCACGGCGTGTAGAACTCGTGGAAGGCGGCCATCTGCGCGTGGCGCAGTTCGTCTATACTCATCCGTTTGGGCTCAAACACCACCGTGGCGCCGTTATAGCGGTCCCAATCCCGGCTCAACAGCCTGCCCTCGTCACGATACTGTCGGAACAACTCCGTGCCCGGGTACGGTGTGAGAATGGGATAGCAACTCATGCACAACTTTGCCTTCTGGGCGAACCGCACGGCATTCATGCAATCACGCCAATCGTCGCCGTCGAACCCGAAAATGAAACTGCCCCATATGCTGATGCTGTACGACTGGATCTTACGGATATTTCGCAGGTACTCCTCGGCCCTGACATAGCGTTTGCCAGCCGCGATAAGCGTCGAACCTTTGGGGCTCTCCAGACCGAGGATTACCCCCAGACAGCCGCTGTCGCGCATAGCCTTCAGCAGCTTGCTGTTGTGCGCGATGAGAATGTCGCACTGGGAGGCCCACTTGATGCCCAGCGGCCGAATGGCCTCAAACAACTCCATCGCCCACTTGTGATTCCCGGCTACGTCGTCGTCGGAAAAAATGAAAACACGCGTATTGAATTGCTCTTTGGCCTGGCGCATTTCCTCCACGATATCGCCGATGTCCCTCTGGCGGAAACGCCGTCCAAATACCGCCGGCGTTGTGCAGAACGTGCATCCATGCGGGCAACCGCGCGTGGTCTGAATCGGGTTGAACACCAGGTATTCACGGCTGTCCAGCAAGTCTTTTCGCGGCGTGACGATCGGGGCTTGCCCGTATTCGACCCAGTCGTAGATTCGCTTCGGTGTTCCAGCGGCTAGGTCCACAAGCGCGTGCGACAGCGTGCTCTCCGCGTCGCCCTTGCACACAATGGTGGCATGGGACAGAGCCTCGTCGGGCATGACCGATGGATGGATGCCGCCCAGGATCACCGGCACGCCCAATGAGCGGTATCCGTCGGCCAGAGCATAAGCGCGGTTGGCCTGCGTGGTCATCGCGCCGATTCCCACCGCGTCAACACCGTCAGCCGCCGGTACGTGATCCTGAGCGGTGATGTTTTCATCAACGATCTCCACGTCCCACCCGTCCGGTACGACGGCCGCACAGATCGCCAGGTTCAACGGCATGAACAGCGCACGCCGCGAGAAGGTCATCCTGCGGATGATTTCAGGCATGGTGATGGTGGAAAGCTTGCTGCGCGGGTTTATCAATCGCAATCTGCGCTTCGAGTCCTGGCTTTTTGGCGATCCTTGCATTGTCAGCCCAATCCCCCCACCTCGCCCTGCCCGTGCGAGCCCTCGGTCTTACTGTATATACACTTCCCCGATCGACCAGGCACGATCGCCGGGAATAATCGCCTGCAGACGAATGTACCTCGCCAGGACCGGCTTGATGATGCACAGGGAAGTCACTCGACGCGTGCCGGGACCAACATGTTGTTGAGAAAAGTGTTTACCATCAAGGCTTGTCAGAACCGCCACTCGCCGGCAGAAACCCATTGCCGAGGGACCATGGGCTATGAAGATCGCGTTGAACAGGCACGGCTTACCCAGATCGATCGTCAGGGTGGCGTTGTGGTAGGCCGGATCACTTACCGCGGCCGTGGACGTACTCCCGTCCGCTGCATGCCCGGGATTGTAAAGGTTACCTCCGAGGCGCCAGATTTGCGGATCAGCGATGGCCGCTGCAGGCGGCTTCTTGTTGGCGTGGCTGTAGGTCGCTGTCTCCACGCAGCCGCTTACCGCCAGGGCCCCAACGGCCAGAACAATTATGTAAACACAATAAATACAAAGCGGCGTCGGATGATCATGCATCCATTCTCTCCATTGGTATCCATGTGTCTCGCATTATAGCAACTTTGACGCTCGGGCAAAGAGAGTAACGCACACTGGCGGCAGAATGAGCAGGGACGCGGGGTTGCCCATTCCATCTCCGCCGGGAAGTGTTACCATCTACCGGCATGAACGCAATCATAATATCCATCGGGGACGAGTTGATCAGCGGGAGAACTGTGGATACGAATAGCGCCTACCTGGCCGGCCGGCTGGGCGAGTTTGGCATTTTCACCTTGTCGCACCATACCGTGGGCGACGAGGTGGATGCGGTCGCCTCGGCTATTCGGTTGGCCGCCGCCCGGGCCCGCATCGTGCTGGTAACCGGCGGACTAGGCCCAACCGCCGACGATCTGACTCGCCAGGGCCTGGCCATGGCTATGAACAGCGAACTTGTGCTCAATGAGACATGCCTGGCCGAAATCGAGGAGTTTTTTCGGCGGCGCGGACGCCGGATGGTGTCGGCCAACCGAATTCAGGCGATGATCCCCGTCGGAGGGCAGGCCATACCCAACCGCGTGGGCACTGCACCGGGGTTGGCCGCCAAATTGGGCGAGGCGGTAATCTTTGTGATGCCGGGCGTTCCGCAGGAGATGCGCGAGATGTTCGATGCCTTCGTCCTGCCCCGCTTGCCGAAATCCCCCGGCCGGATCGTTCAAAGGTTGGTTCACACCTGCGGCATGGGGGAGTCGGACGTGGGCGAAAAAATTTCGGACCTCATGCAGGCTCGTGGCGGAAATGTGATCATCGGCACAACCGTGGCGACCGGGATGGTCTCGGTGCGGGTGACCGCCCGCGATAAGGACGAACAGACCGCCCGGCAGCAGGCGGACCGAGCCACGGATGAGATACGTAATCGCCTCGGCACACTCGTGGTGGGCACGGACTGCGACACGATCGAACCGGTGGTCGGGCGTCTGCTGCGACAGCGCGGTCAGACGCTGGCCACAGCCGAGAGTTGTACCGGCGGACTGCTCGGCAAGATGATTACCTCCGTCAGTGGCGCCAGTGAATACTACTTCGGCGGGGTGGTATGCTATGCCGATCAGATCAAGGGGGACATGTTAGGCGTGACC
>JASLZV010000198.1 GCA_030754715.1 Phycisphaerae bacterium | reverse complement strand
GTCGGCTGAGGCTCTGAAAAATCATAAGGCCCAGGTCTGGGTCACCGAAATCGACCCGATCTGCGCATTGCAGGCCGCGATGGCCGGCTACAAGGTCGTCACGATCGAAGACGCCCTGCCCTTCGCGGACATTTTCGTAACCGCTACCGGCAACTGCGACGTGCTTACGGTCGAGCACATGTCCAAGATGAAGGACCAGGCCATTGTGTGCAACATCGGCCACTTCGACAACGAGATCGAGGTCGATCGACTGAACAACTGGCCGGGAATCGTCAAGACCAACATCAAACCGCAGGTGGATATGCATACCTTCCCCGACGGGCACAGCATCTTTCTGCTGGCCGAGGGGCGACTGGTGAACCTCGGCTGCGCGACAGGGCACCCAAGTTTCGTGATGAGCAATTCCTTCACAAACCAGGTACTGGCGCAGATCGACCTGTGGACCAATCCCAACGCGGTGGGCGTGTACTGCCTCGGCAAAAAACTCGACGAAGAGGTCGCGCGGCTTCACCTGGACAAACTCGGCGTCAGGCTCACCACGCTCAGCCGGAAACAGTCTGAATACATCAACGTCCCGATCGAAGGTCCGTTCAAACCCGAGCACTACCGATACTAGAGTGCATTCTCAGTCGTTCCTTCGCACGGCCGCGGCGGTGGGAGGGGCAATCATTTCCGCCAGCGCCAAATCCGCATCCGTGAATGGCTGCTCATCCTTTCGGTACAGGACAACCAGCCCGATCAGCTCCCCCGGTGCGGGCACCAGCGGGACGGCCAGAATGCTCAGACCGGGAAGAAATTTCCGAATGGCCTCATCGAACAGGTCCGCCTTGTCGCCCGCGTCCATCAGCGTGCACTGGGGAACAGTTAGTACGGCATCCACCAGGGGTTTGGCCAGGGCGCTGCAAAACGCCGCCTCGTCGGGCTGCGGCACACCGAACCGCCCGGCGATCTGCAGTTCCGCCCGGGCGTCGCACACCATCGCCACGCCGTACACCGAACCGCTGTGGTGGACCACCAGGCGAAACAGCGACCGAAATACGTCATCGTCGGTCTTGGCGGCAATCAGTTCTCTCTGGTAGGCAATCATAACCTGCTGAATGGCCATCTGCCCGCTGAGAGCGCGGTAGGCCACAGTCAGGTCGGCGCAGGTAGTCTCCAGGCGGCCTTGGATGGTCTTGCGATCGATGTTGACCTGCCGGGCCAGACGGCGCAGGCGGCGGGTGCGCCTCTTGGCGCACCGATAACCGGACTGGCGGGCCAGTTCCTCGGCGATGGTCTTGCCAAGCCGGTCCAAATCCAGCGGCTTGGTCATCAATTCCACCGGGCGATACCGCGAAGCCTCGGTGAGCACCTCGGGGTCCCCCACGCCCGTGATTACCACTGCCGGAATGTCCCCGGATATGTCACTGTGAAGCGAGTCGATCACTTCCAGGCCGGTGCAGTCACCCAACATCAAATCGGCGACGATGATGTCCGGGCGATTCTTCCGGGCAAGCTTCATCGCCTCCTGACCGCTGGCCGCCGCATCCACCGTTATCTGCTCGCTGGCCAGCGCATCGCAAAGCATCTGGCGGACTGCTTGCTCGTCATCCACCACCAGGACCCGCACCTTCTTTTGCACGGCCATCGGCTCTGCTCCCCGGACCGCCGAATCACTTCCCGGCCCGCCGTAGTTGAACGTACACAGTGGTACCTTCACCAGCCAAAGTTTTAATCCACATCCGCCCGCCGTTGTTCACCACGTATCGCCTGGCCCGCGGAAGACCCAGTCCGCGGCGGCGTCCAGCCGCCTGGGCCGAAAAGAACGGCGTGAAGGCCTTGGCCAGCGTGTCGGACGCCATCCCAGGACCGCTGTCGCTGACGGTCAGCAGCACCGCGTTGTCGATCTCATCCACCTCAGCCGCCAGACGGATATTCGGCGTGCCTTCGGCTGCCGTGGCGGCGTTGGTCACCAGTTCCAACAGGGCCGCATGCACCTGCCCACGGTCAGCCATCATCGCCAAACCGTCGGGCGATCCGGCCACGTCTATCGCCGCACTCTGAGACTGCCGGTGGTCCGACGCGCGAAAAGACGCCACCACCTCCCCCAGCAACTCCGCTACGTCCTGCGCGGCGGCCCTGGGCTCCGGCGGGCTGGCGAAGTCCATTAGATCGCTGATAATGTCGCTGATCTTCTGGCACTGATCGGCAATGTGCCGCCAGGCCGTTCGTTCCTCCTCACTGTCGGCTCGCTCGCACATCAACTGAGCCCGCCCTGAGATCACCGTCAGCGGGTTGTTGAGTTCATGCCCCGCACCGGCCGCCATCTCCCCCACCACCGCAAGATTCTCCACTTCGGCCAGGGCGTCCTGACTGCCCGCCAAAACCTCGCTCGCACCGGCCAGTTGCTCGCTCAGCCGCACCGCACACGACTTGGCCTGGGTCATTGCAAGGGCAAGGGCAATCATCTCGCCCAGGGCCTCGAACACACCGTCAAGCCGGTCGGACCCCGCCCCGCCACCTGCACCGGGATACAGCACCCCCCCGATCCACCGCCCGCCGCAAACCAGGGGACGATGCAAATACGACGAAAGGTCCACCCACTCGCTCAGCGGCTCGGTGTCGTCCAATACCGACGACATCATCGCCGCGGCCGAGGTGCCAAACACCGGTTCGCGCTCGGCTTCAAACCGCGGGTTTCGTCCGCAGGTCATAAACGTCGGGGCCTGACCCCCCGCCGACCGCACGAGAGTTACCTCCTCGTTTCCTCGCCCAACGCAGTAAGTGACCAGCGGTTCAGCCGGCGTCGGTGTCACGCCCGCACCCGCCGCGGCAATCGTCGCCACCCGACCCAGCACGTCGAACACCGAAGCATCCGGCAGAATCGAGCCGGCAAACTCGCGCACCCGCTCAAAGGCCCCCGCCCGGCCTGCCAGAGTCTCCGCCCGCTGAGACAGTTGCTCGTTGAGCTTGCCCAATCTGCTGTTGGCCTCCATGAGTAACCCGCGATACGTCGCTTCACCACCGCCGGACCACTGCGGCGCGAACCGATCTACATAGTCCTCAACCCTCTTTGCCACAGCGTCCGATATCTCCGCCAGCCCGTCGGGGGATATGCCCAACCGCTCGGCCAATTGCTTGGGGCTGCGAGGAAACGTGAAATTCCCCGAAAAGCCCACCCGGCGATCTCGTGCAATCGCGTCGGCCAGGGTGACCACCTCCACCAGCATCCGCCCTTCGATCGCCTCGGGAATCGCCTCGCCGGCCTGGTGTGCAAGCCACGTCACAGACTCGATACCCCCCCCCAGGCGCCAGTACCGCGCCAGGTGCAGCCCGGCCACCGAGTGGTCCACCCCGATAATATCGCGCTCATAGTCGCCGATGTTGCCATTGTGCCTGACCGCCGCATCAACGGCACGGCGGTAGGTCTTAGGCAAGCCCTGGGACAGCACGAGTTTGCCAATGTCATGCAGCAGCCCGGCCACAAAGGCCTCGGGCGGATCGATCCGGCAGTTCATCCGCCCGACCAGCATTTCAGCCGCCGCCGCCACCGCCAGGCAGTGCTTCCAAAAGGCCCGCCCATCCAGCCCGCTGTCATTTGGTTGCCCCCATGCCCACAACTGAAACACCTGGCCGGACAGGACCGCCGGCCAGACCGCATCAAAACCGATTTTCTCGACCGCTCCGGCGACCGTCGCTGCGCCCCTGCCCCCGCGGCGATTGGCCAACGCCAAAAGACCGGCGGTCAACGAGGGATCGAGCCGCGCAAGGTCCGCGAATTCCTCCTCGGCGTCCGCCCCATTGCTCGGCACGCCGTCCAGACCGCTGCCGGTCGCCAGGGCCAGCGCCCGGCCGGCTACCAAACCAACCGGCGACAAGCCACGCAAACTGCGCACAAACTGATCCAACTGCTGAACGGTCAGCCTACTCCGCAGCGATTCGACCTGTCCCTGGACCTTCACTACGCCTCCACAGGCGGCAAATTCCTCAGCCCTTCACCAACTCCAGCATCCGTTTCAAAACCTTCTCGATGTTGAAGGGCTTCTTGATGAATTCGTCCGCACCAGCCTCCATGAGTCGATCGACCTCGGCGGGATTCACCACGCCGGAAATAATCAGGATCTTGATGTCCGACAGTTCGGGATTGTCCCGGATTGTCTTGCACACGACGTTCCCGTTGACGTCCGGCAGCATGTAGTCCAACACGACGACGTCGGGGCGAAACTGCTGGGTCATCACGCCCGCATCGTAGCCGGTCTGGGCGGTGGCTACCTCGAAACGCCCGTCCGAAT
>JASLZV010000197.1 GCA_030754715.1 Phycisphaerae bacterium | reverse complement strand
CGTAGCCGGGGCTCCTCTTCTCCCACGGCTTATCCTTGACAAGAAGCGGATTGTCGGGATGTTTGACCGGCTGGTTGAGGATCTTTTCGGCGCCCTTGAGTTCTTCGATGATGTTGTCGTCGATGAACAGTTGCTTGCCGTTAATGATAATCGCATCACCGACGATTTCGTCGTTGAGGTCCTTGAAAAGTCCCGGCGGGGCTTTCAGAGATTTCCCCAGAACCATCGAACCGGGAAAGCAAACCAGAATCGCTACGATCAACATTCCCGCGGTGAAGGTGCTTCGGTACATGAGTGGTTCCTTTCAAGGGATGCGTGCCTGTTTCTTATGCGATCACTTATCCGGTTTGAGTAGAAGGGTCGACCGGCCGCGAATCGCTATTGGGGTTTCGGCGCCTGGGGTCGTTGTGGCCGTCTTCCTGCCGTTTATAATGACCTGTCTTGATTGGGCAAACAAGTCGGCGGCCAACGTCAGTTCCCCAACACAGTCTTGAGTCGCAGTAACAGGCACGATGTCCATCCAGGCTTCTGTTTGCCCAAAGTCATACTCCACAGTGGCAACCGCGTCGTGACCCTTGCGAAGGACACACTTGAACTTTGGTGTAACGATAAACCCCAGAACGGTCAATGCCCCGGCCATCGGCATCACAAGTGCGCCGGGGCTGGAAGAGGCCAGATCATGCATGAATACATCCTCCATGGGGCAAAGGTGTCCATCGACCTGCCTTTTTTTGTGGAGCCAGCGATCCTTGTCTTCTTTCCTGCTCTCGTGCACAAAGATATTCTCGTAGCCTCTTTCTTTGGCTGCGTTGAAAAACACTGTGTTCATGATTTTCGGACAGATTGTCTCTTCTTGGTCGTATGCGATGTGAAAACGAGTGCCTCTGAGGTTTCCGGCCGCCAGCGCGGCGTTGCGAACCATGTACTTTTGGGGCACCTCCTCCAGAGAGCCTTCCACGTTTGCCTCGATATAGGGTCGACACCTCTGGTAGAGTCGGCCCCACATTCCATAGTCGGAGATTCCAAAGAACGTGATTGCTCCCCTGAACAGGAACGGGAATTTCAGGACCGCAAAGTAGACATTTCCGCCCCCTCCTGAATAGCCGGCGATTGATATGTTTGACATGTCAACGAGTTCGCCATACCTGCGTCCGGCGGCCTGCATTCCATCATAGATATCCATTATTTCCAGCCCGTTGTCGTCCTGCTTGCCGGCGGAATCTCCGTGTCCGCGTATTTCTACGCAAATGCAAAAGTAGTCGTGCCCGGCCATATGCACGGCCGAAGATCTCACCCTGTCCCTGGTGCCTGAGCAATCGCACATCAAGACCATGATCGGGCTGTTTCCCGCGTTTTTGGGATAGACGGCCAAGGCGTAGAGAGGCCCGGTACCGTCGAAGGAGCTCTCGAACGTGTAATCCTCCTCCTTGAGCTTTGTCATTACTTGTTCCTTTGCAGGTCCACAGACACTCACTTATGTTGACCCGTGCGATGGAGACATTCGACGGGGCAATATCACATCATCCTACACTTCCGATCCGAGTATTACTCCATACGTTTTTGCCACTGCTTCTCCGCGGGATCATCATTCCAGGGGTTTGAGGACCATCCCGGTAGCCAGTTTGGGGTAGAAGTAAGTGCTTTTGTGCGGCATGACCGCCCCGGCGTCGGCGACGTCCACCACCGCAGCCAGCGGTGTGCGCTGGAGGCACAGGCCCAGTTGGGCCCGCCCGTCGGCACAGGCGGCGAGCACCTCGGCGCCGTCGGGAGTGTAGTCGATGGATAATTCGCCCCGGCGCCACGGCGCCAGGGCCTCGGCGAGGATCAGCCGGTGCAGGGCGGCTACGTCCAGCCGCCGCCAGGGCTCGCACTGGTCGGGCGCGGCTGCGACCATCGCCGAGGCGTCCTTCAGGCGGGCGATCCAGCTTTCCTTCGCGCGTGGTCCGATTACGGCCATCGCCCCGGCGCCATGCGGCCGCAGGAATGCGTCGGCGTCGGCCAGGTCCACCTCGGCCGGCTCGCACGGCCGCCAGTGGAACGCGGCGGCCCGGTCCATCAGGGCCCCAAGGGTGAAGTCTGATTCCAGGTCGCGAACGATCCGGTGGGTGGGCAGGACCAGCAGACCGGGATCGTCCTGGGCCACCAGGGCGAACATTACGAAGTTAGCCTCGTGATCAGCGTCGATTTGCCCGGATTCGCGCAGGGCGTCGGCGTAGTTCACGGCCGTGGTGTATCGGTGGTGGCCGTCGGCGATGTAGATCGGTGAGTCTCGCAGCACCTCGGCGATGGAGGCGATCACGTCGGGCTCGCTGACGGCCCAGATGCTCTGGTCCACGCCATCCAGCCGCCCATGGGCCGACGGTGCGGCCTCGGCGGGACGGGCGAGCAGATCGGCCACTTGCCCGCGCGGGTCGCGGTAAAACGCGAAGATCGGCGAGAGTTGCATGCGGGTGTGTTCGGTGAGTTTGAGCCGGTCGGCCTTGGGGCCGTCGAACGTGTGTTCGTGAGGGATCACGTCGCGCCCCGATTCGGTGACCCTCAGGCCGCAGATTATCGCCCGGCGAGTGTGGGTCTTGCCGGCCCAGGTGTAGGTCTGCTGGTAGAGATACACGCACGGCCTCTCGTCCTGTACCAGCAGTCCGCCAGCCTTCCACTGGTCGAGCGTTTCGGCGGCCCGGGCGTACGCCCTGTCGGGTCCGGCCTGCTCGGGCGGCACGTGGGGCAGGTCCACGGCCACAATGTTGCGTTCGCAGCCGGCCAGCAAAGCCCGCTTGCAGCCAGCTGACACCACATCGTACGGAGGCGCGATCAGCGTGCTGACGTCCCGGTCGTCAGACATGCGATATCGCCAGCCGCGAAAGGCTCTGATGTCCATTGGTGCTCCCTTCGCCCCGCCCGGCAGCAAGGCATACCTTACAGGGCGCGGAGAATCCTTCAAGAAACAACCGCCGAACCGCGCCTTGGCGATGATCCGGCGGCGGTTTTCTCGTTCAGGCCCCCTGCGTCCCTTTGACCGGTTCAACGTGGACCACAACCTCAATGACGTGGGGGTCATGCTCGATGATGTGCCGGCGTAAATCGGCTGCAATCCGGTGTCCCTGGGCGACGGTCAAGCCGGGTTCCACCTGGATGTGAACGTCCATGGCGATCTTGCCTCCGACCTGGCGTGCGCGGAGGGCGTGGAAGGTAACGACTCCCGGTGTGTCTCCCAGGGTGCCGCGGATGTTGTCCAGGGCGGACCGCCCCGGTGCACGGTCGATGAGTTCTCCCGCCGCTTTGCGGATCATTCCCACGGCCATCACCGCCAGGAAGGCCGCCAGCACCATGGCTGTCAGGGGGTCGAGAAAAGCCCAGTCGGCCCCGCCAACGGCCACCCCGGCCAGCCCCACAGCCGCCGCCACCGAGGTGGCAGCATCGCTGCGATGATGCCACGCGTTGACTCTCAGTGACAGGCCACCGTCTCGGAGCCCAACATATCGCGTGATGCGAAACAGGAATTCCTTCACGGGAATCGTCGCCAGGGCCAGGGCCAACGGCACGGTCGACCGCAGGCCATCGGCCGGGCCGTGAAGCGATCTGACGGCTGTGTAGGCGATGATGCCCGCAGCGCCGAGGAGCCCGGCGCCGACGAACATCGCCACCAGTGTGCCAACCCGCCGGTGCCCGTAGGGATGTGACAAGTCGGCCGGTCGCGATGAAGCCCGCAGTCCCGCTAGGACGGCCAGGTCGGTGATCAGGTCCGAGACGCTGTGCAGCCCGTCGGCGAGGATCGCCTGGCTGGCGAAGACAAGCCCCGCCAGGACCTTAGCGGCCGCCAGCACCACGTTGCAGACAAGGCCCAACCAGGTTACACCACCGGCAGTAAGAACCATGCGGCTACCTTGTGTTTAGAGCAATTCAAGATTGATCTGCCGTATGTCTTCTGGCTGCGGCGTCGGCTGGCCGCGTCGCATAACCTCGACATATCAATTGGATATGCCACCGGTTATGCTCCTTGCGAGCCTTGTCCTCGCCGACGAATCCATACGACATCTCAATCTTTCGGTGCTCTTAAATGACCAGCGGCGAATCAACGACGAATCGCCGCGCGCCGCGCCCTGAGACGCTACATCTAATCGTTAACTACTCTATCATTCCAGTCGCTATTTTTTCAGCGTCTCCTGCAGGGCCAGCACCGCGTAACACGTAACTAGAACAGGACTGCCCTCGTTCCATCGGGGTGAATCCTCATTCCGCCACGACCCGTCCCTGGCGGAGCGGGCGGCAAGGGCGTCGATGAGTTCGTGGCGCCAGTTGTGGCTGCGGCCCTTGAGGTCC
>JASLZV010000196.1 GCA_030754715.1 Phycisphaerae bacterium | reverse complement strand
ACGCCTGACCGTACCGGTCGATGTCCTCCACCGATTGGAAAAGACGGTCAATGTGGCCTTCTCGGTTCCTGGACAGGCCACCAGTAACAACCAACTTGAAGGTTTCGCCTCGAATGCCCGCATTGTTCGACACGAGCCGATGGTTGATGAGGATCTCGCGGGCGTTGCCCTGCAATTCGCACGTCCAATGCAACTCGGCCTGCAGGCGTAGAAAACCGGGATTGATGGGCACCGTTACCGGGGGATTCCAGCCGCCGTCCACCAATGGGGGCTACGGCTTTATTGCCTTTGCGGCGATGTCTTTTCGGTAATAGCAGTCTTGCCAGTGGATTTTTTGGGCGGCTTGGTAAGCGCGTTTCTGGGCATCGGCGATCGTATCACCCAGTGCCGTCACGCCCAGCACCCGTCCGCCGGCGGTGAGGAGTTTTTCCGCTCCGCTGCTCTGCCCGTTGGCTGCGGACGTCCCGGCGTGGAACACCTTCACGCCATCCATCGCGTCGGCTTGGTCTATGCCGGTGATCTCGAAACCTTTTTCGTACGTGCCGGGGTATCCGCCTGAGGCCATCACCACGCACACCGCCGCCCTCCGGTCCCACTCAATGGTGGTCTCGGCGAGTTTGTGTTCGGCCACTGCGACCATCACCTCCACCAGGTCCGACTTGAACCGCATCATCAGTGGCTGGCATTCGGGGTCGCCGAATCGACAGTTGAATTCGATGACTTTTGGGCCGGCGTTGGTGAACATCAGCCCGGCGTACAGGACGCCCTCGTATCGCCCGAAGTCGCGCCGCATGGCGTCGACGATCGGGACGAGGATCTCCCGTTCGATTCGGTCCATAGCCGCCCCATCCACGATTGGCACGGGGCTGTATGCGCCCATCCCGCCGGTGTTCGGTCCGGTGTCGCCGTCATCGATGGGCTTGTGGTCCTGGAGCGGCTCCATGGGATAGATGGTTTTGCCGTCGCAGAAGGCCATCACGGTGGCTTCAGGTCCGGTGATCATTTCTTCCACGAGCACGGTGTTCCCGGCGTCGCCGAAGATTTTTTTGCCCATGATTTCTTCCAACGGTTTGACGGCCTGGTAGGGTTCGGGGCATACGATCACGCCCTTTCCCTTGGCCAGGCCGGCGGCCTTGACTGCCACCCCGTTGTCGCGCGACAGGACATAGTCCTTGGCGGACTGCAGATCGGTGAAGATGCGCGCCTCGGCCGTAGGCACGGAGGCGGCCCGCATCAGGTTCTTGGCGTAGGCCTTGTCGGCCTCGATGCGTGCGCCCTCGGCGGACGGGCCGAAGCAGAGGATCCCCGCCTGGCGTATCTCGTCGCCCAAGGCGTTGGCCAGCGGATCTTCCGGTCCCACGACCACCAGTTCCACGGCGTTTTGCCTGGCGAAACTGACTATCGCTTCGGTGTCATCGACGGAGATGTTGACGCATTGGGCGTGCTGTGCGATGCCCGGGTTTCCCGGGGCCGTCCAGAATCTGTCGTATTTGCACAGCGGCGACTGTGCCATCTTCCAAGCCAGGGCATGTTCGCGTCCGCCGCTTCCGACGAGCAGGATGTTCATGTTGTAACCCTCTCAGGGTTGGTGATCGGTAGTCACCTGCTGGTTGGCGGCTGCGAGTGTATCGAAATTTTCCGCTGGATTCCACCGCTTAGGTTTTTCGCGGCCTCATTGACCGCAGAAATCGCAGAGACCAGGGATGTAAAGCAAGACCGTTGTTTTCTTGTCAATTCCTTTTCCTCTGCTTCCTCAGCGGCTGCGACGTTTCATGTGGGGGATTTGGCGACGCAGTTCTGCTGCAATTTTCGCGTCGGGGAATCGGATGACCACGTCTTGGGCAATTTCAATGGCTTCGGCGAATCGCTTGCGAGCCACCAGGTCGCGAATGCGGTTTCGCAGGTCCCGGATTTCTTCGAGTTTGGCATTGTTCTCGATGGTGGACAATGTGGCTTCGATGCGTTGTGCCTCTTGGCTGGCGGGGTATTTTTCGAGCAGTCGCCGGGCCGACTCGATCGCCTTTCGCCACTGTCGCGCCTGTGTGTATCGCTGGATTTCGTTGTAGAGTCGGGATTGCTGCTCGGCGTGGAAGGCACCCGCTTCGCGGCGGACGGTTTCAAGCATCCCGTGGACCTCCGGTGAGTGGGGGTACCTGGTCAGCAGGCTTTGAGCAACCTGTTCGGCCCGACAAAACTGCTCAACGGACATAAGGTCTTCGATCCGCCGCTTTACGCCGGCGATGTTGTGGGCCTGTGGGGCCGCGGTAGCGGGTGGATGGTCGTGTAGCGCTGGTTCAGGGGCCGGCGGATTGGGCGGTTCGGCCGCTTGGTCTTGGATCGCTTTGGGTGGCAGTGCGCGGATTTGGCGCAGTTCCGTCAGTGCCTGGGCCAGGGTACCGGCGTCTGTTGAGCCGGTAGGCGGTTGCCGGAGCGCCGCGTCGGCCTGTGTGACCAACCGGTCCAGCGTCCTGAGCATGTGGTGGTGGACGCGCGAGACGTCGTGTAGCCGCTGGATTATCCAGGCCCCCGCCCACAACAGGGCCCCGACAGCCGCCCCGAACAAAATCATCGCGACCCCCGGCCACAGTTGTGAAAGTTGGAATTGGTTGCGTTCCAGGGCAACGATGATTACCAACATGCCGAAAGTGATTCCAACGGTGGCGGTGAGCAGGGACAGCCCCGTCAGGCAGGCTGCCAACAGCGTAGGGGTCGGCGAGGCAGCGCCAGATTCTTTGGGCGGCATAGTCATGAGCCGGTTGATTATGGCCTTTTGTTGGGCGATGAGCAAGGAAGGCAAAAGGCGGCAGGCGTTTGAGGTTGACTAAGGCCTCAGTAAAGGGATATGATATATTGTATGAGATCTGCCCGGCAAAGTTCGAGACGCGTGTCGCGGGGTGGTTTCACCCTGATTGAACTGCTTGTGGTGATTGCGGTTATTTCCTTGCTTGCAACGCTCATTGTTCCAGTGCTGGGGCGGGCCGCGGGACTGGCCATGCGCAGGAAGTGCGGCAACAACCTCAGGACGATCGTTAAAGGCTGCCAGGCATATACCGACGCTTCGGCTATGCACCGCGGATCGAACTACGGCAGGGCCCTTCCGACACGGGGTGAGAACCTTATCACGACGAGCAACTGGGGCCACAAGATCTACGGCAACCCCGGGGCGCTGTGGCTGCTGATTAGGTATGAATTTGTATCGCGGGAGTTTTTCGTCTGTCCGGAGGCGAAGGCCCGCCGCCGCTTCAAGGCTCCTGCTGAGACCGACACGAACTTTGAGGGCAACACATGGTCGTACAGTTATCTTTCGCAGGTTGCGATTCAAGGGGAAACCGGCATATGGAAATATGCCACCAGTTTACTGGACCCGGCTCTGTACACTACGCTGCCTATTCTGGCCGACCAGAACCCCAAGTGTACGTTTAGCGGCAGCAGTTGGACCATCAGCGGTGGGGATGTTGGCAATTCTGAAAACCACCGCCTGGCGGGCCAAAACGTGGGGTTCCTCAATGGGGCAGTGGAGTGGTGGGAAGACCCGTGGGTCTCTGTCGGGTTGTCTTTGACCGATCCTGCCGGTAACCGCCAGCCGAATCATGAGGACAACATATATCGCGCGGGTTCTGGTTCCCTCAACGGTCGGCGCAGCAACCTTAATGATGGATTTCTGATCCCCTGATGGGCGAATCCTTGCGTGTTTGGGGCAATTGCTGCACCTGTTAGTAATTATTTTACAACGTCTTACGGATGTCTGAGGGTAGCAGCAGATTTTTTTGAAGAAGAGAGTTTTTGCCCGATTTCTCCTTGCGTCTCATCGTGTTGCCCCTAGAATGATGTGTGTTAGGGCTGACTGGCCGGGCGCGGAACTGTCGGCGGTTGGCTCGCAAGGTTTTGATCCCTGATCTCGGATCGGTCTCCCCCGGCCGGTTCGAATGTTGAGGCGGTGCCTGTCGTCCCCCCCCGCGACGGGCCCGCCATTTTTTTGCGGATTTTTCGGGGCGGTCATTCTGCGGTGGAAGACTTTGCACGCCGTGTCTTAGAAGGACGCTTCACCACATCGTCCAGGCCGGAAGGCCGCCGTCACATAGGGCCTGAAGAATGTGTGCCGCCCCAAGAGTTGCGTCGCTTGCCTCGGCTGCGCCGTGATGCGATGTTCGGCGTGTTGCGACAGCGGGCGGGTTATTAGGTTTAGGCTCTCATTGCGCCGTGGCAATGGCCAGCGCGACCGGTCGGACCACCTGGGGGATCACAATCCGCTGAGTCAGGTCCTCGCATGCCTTGCACTGTCGGGCCAGCGATTCGGTCATGTTGATAATCTTCCCCGACGTGGGATAGCGCCGGATGGTGAAGTATATGCTGATAGGCTCATCGTCGTACTGGCCGGTACGGACCTGGAAACTGCTGG
>JASLZV010000195.1 GCA_030754715.1 Phycisphaerae bacterium | reverse complement strand
CGTCAACACAGGCGCAAGAGTCGAAGTCGCCGGGTCGACCTAAAGGCCCTGGTAACCAATTTGAGTCTCCAGGGCCGGACGATCCGCTGGCAACAACATCCGCAGGACAATCTGTGGGCCCGGCCCGGCGAGGTACTGGAGATGCTCGGCCTCGACCCTCAGGCCGACCTGGCCCGCGTGAGGCGGACAGCCGTGGCGTATCAGGACCTGCCTCCCTGGGGGGGGTCGACTTCATCGAACCGACCCACCGACGAGGACGCGGCGACCAATCAGCCGGATCCTTTCGCAGACAGCGAGTGAGGACACTATGCCAAAGAAAATGCTCATCAACTCCGTGACCGATCAGGAATGCCGGATTGCCGTCACCGAAGACGGTGTCCTGCAAGAACTCTACGTGGAGCGCGCATCCAGCGCATCCCACGTGGGTAACATCTACAAGGGCCGGGTCGTCAACGTCGAGGCGTCCATCCAGGCGGCCTTCATCGATTTCGGTCTCGTCAAGAACGGTTTTCTGCACATCTCGGACCTGTACGCGCATTACTTTCCCAAAGAATACTGCACCAAAGGCGAACCGATCGGGCGAAAACACCCCCATAGGGATCGCCCACCCATCCAGCAGTGTCTCAATCGCGGACAGGAGGTCGTGGTACAGATGACCAAGGAGGGCATCGGCAGCAAGGGGCCCACTCTTACGACGTACCTTTCGATACCCGGCCGATTGCTGGTGATGATGCCCAACATGACACGCCTTGGGGTCTCGCGGAAGGTTGAGGACGAGGATGTTCGCGACAGAGCCCGGGAAGCACTGGGCCAACTGGAATTGCCGCCGGAGATAGGTTTCATTGTCCGTACCGCCGGCGTGGACCGCCCCAAGCGTGAGCTGAGACGAGACTTGAACTATCTGCTGCGCCTTTGGAAGTCCACCAGCAACCGGATCAAATCCGCCAAGGCACCCACGGAACTCTACCGAGAGTCCGATCTGGTCATCCGCACCATCCGCGACATTTACAACAGCGACATCCAGCGGATCGTCTGCGACGACCCGGCCGCAGCACAGCGGGTCAGGGAGTTTCTCAACGTAGCCATGCCGCGAACCAAGAACATCGTCGAAATATATACCGGCACAGGAGGATTGTTCCACGATACCGGCCTGGACGACGAGATCGAGAAGATCCATGCCCGCCGTATAGAACTGCCGTCTGGCGGGTCGCTGGTCATCGAGCAGACCGAGGCCCTGGTAGCCATCGACGTCAACAGCGGGCGGTCTCGACAACACAGCGACGCGGAGACCACCGCAATGAAGACGAACATCGAGGCGGCCCGGGAAATCGCTCGACAACTCCGCCTTCGCGACCTCGGCGGTGTTGTGGTGATGGACTACATTGACATGCGTGAGGAAAATAACCGCCGCACCGTCGAGAAAGTCCTCCGCGAGGCGATGAAGAGCGATCGCGCGAAGACCCGCCTGCTGCACATCAACAGTTTCGGCATTCTCGAGATGACCCGCCAGCGCCTTGGTCCGTCTCTGAAACACAGTTTCTACCGCTCCTGCACAAGTTGCGACGGTTCAGGACTGATCAAGTCCGAAGAGTCACAGGCGCTGGCCGTCATGCGTATCCTGCAGCGTGCCTGCTCCAACGAAAACATCGCCAAGATCGAGATTACCATTTCGCCACCGGTAGCCCACTACCTGGCCAACTGTCAGCGGCAGCAGATCGCCAAGATCGAGGCTGAAAGCACCAAGACCATTATCATCGCCGCCGATCGTGAACTGTCCGGCTCGGAGGCGCGCACATTGTGCACCAACATCCGCGGCAGCAAGGTAGCCTGGGAGGGCGAACGCCTGGCCAAAGACGTCGAGGGCGGTCTGCAGACCGTTGACCTCGACGAGTACCTCAAGGATCATTCCCTCCAGACGCCGCCAGCCGACCAAGAGGACAGCGAAACACCGGACCAGCCCGCCACGGCAAAGCCGAGCAAGAAACCCCGCCGCCGCAGGCGGCGTGGCGGACAAAAGCGGAAGGCCGCATCGCCGTCCGACGTGCAAGAATCTGCCGATCAGGGCAAGGACGATTCTGTGCCCCGGGCCGCAAAGGAAGACAAACCAGCCAAGAGCCAACCGAAGGCAACTCCCAAGTCCAAAACCAAGAAGGCTTCCGCCAAGACCGGGCGGCGCACCCGCCAGGCCAGGAAACCGGCAGCAAAAAAACCCGAGTCAGCCAAGGCACAGACGATCGATTCGGCCGGCGACCAGCCTCCGGATGATATAACCATCCCCCCGGCCCGGATGCTAGAGGCCATCGCAGCCGAACGAAAAAAGTCGGGCGACAGTGCCAAGCCAGCCAAAACCCTCCTGGAGGCGATGGGCTTGGAGGACAATTCGAAGAAAACCGAGTAGGGGCGGCGGATTGTCGCCACAGCGACTTGACGTGCGCCGGCGGTTTGCAGATCGGTGAGTGTTTATTCCCTGTTTGTTCCTGGCTCGCAGAAGGAGCGGTCTGCGACTATCGCTCGCAGTAGTCGATTATTTCCGCCAGTTCGCTGCGCAGTTCGTGGCGGTGTACGACACGGTCGATGAATCCATGTTCCAGGAGGAATTCCGCCCGCTGAAAGCCTTCGGGCAACTCGCTTTTGATGGTATTGGCAATAACGCGTTGTCCGGCGAAGCCGATCAGGGCGCCCGGCTCGGCAATGACGATATCACCCAGCATGGCAAAACTGGCTGTGGTTCCACCGGTGGTCGGGTCACTGAGGACCGAGATAAAAAGTCCTCCCGCCTCGTCGAACCGCGCCAGGGCCGCCGACGTCTTGGCCATCTGCATCAGGCTCATCGCGCCCTCATGCATCCTTGCTCCGCCAGACATGCACATGATAATCAGGGGCAGTTTTTGCTCGGTGCCCATCTCGATCAGCAGCGTGATTTTCTCCCCGACGACCGATCCGAGCGTGCCCATCAGCCAATCCCCATCCATCACGCCCAGCGCCACCCGCCGTCCCTTGATGTACGCGATGCCGGTCCGAACCGCTTCCAAGGCGCCTGTTTTGGCCTGCTCGGTGGCAATTCGGTCGGCCAACGTCTTTCCGTCCCACGTGAAATTCAGCGGGTCGGCCGGCGCGATCTGGGCGAATAGTTCCTCGAAACTGTCCGGGTCGGTCAATTGGGCCACCCGCACGGTACCGGTCAGGCGGAAGTGATATCCGCATTCGGGGCAGACTTCCTGGTTTTCGGCCACCACTTTGCGATACAGGGTGGCCTCGCACTTGGAACAGCGCATCCACAGACCATCGGGGATATCCCGCTTTTCGCGCCTTGCGGGGCCCTCAAACAGCGACGGATCGTAAGGCCCGACAGGTTGTGAGTCGGCTTGTGTCATCATCATGACTGCCTCGATGTCTCGGATGCCTCAAGAAACGCTGAATCCATTTCGTAACTACCCCAGGTAAACTGCTGGTCCATGTGCTGCCAGACTCTCTCTACGGTCTTTCTGGTAATCAGACATCGCAGGAGCGCCATCGCCACCGGACGAAGCACCAGCAGCACCGTTTCGTCCTTGTGCCTTTTGAGGACATCCTTCAGCGTCTTTCCCAGCCTCTGCTGTGCTTCCTTGAGCGTCTCCCCGCCTGGCGGCCGGATGCCAGCCGGCGCGTCGAGCCACTGGCGATACATCTTCGGCCGGCGCCTTTTGAGTTCGGCCATCGTCAGCCCCTGCCACAGTCCATAGTCCAACTCATGCAGCCCCGCGGCCTTGCGCACCTTCAGGCCAAGGACCTTAGCCACCATGGCAGCGGTCTGGCGTTCCGGTTCGCTGTCGCCGGCGTAAAACGCGTGTATGTCCTGTACCTGCGAGGCCAACTCCGCCGCAGCCGACTGTACAGTTCGCCGTCCGCCGTCAGTCAGCGGCGCGCCGGCCTCCGACTCGATACGGTCTTGGGCTTCCCAGGTGGTCTGGCCTGTCTGGATGACAAATACCTTTGGCATCTCATGCAATTTCAACAGCGTTTCAATCGCAGGACCGCACTTTGCCGAGGGCCTTTCTCAGTTGCTGCATCACGGCTGAGATATCGTTCGCACAGAAGACATAATTCCCTGCCACAAAGACATCCGCCCCGACGGCGTCGCACTGCACGGCCGTGTCGCAGTTGATTCCGCCGTCCACTTGCAGTCGCTGCTCTGGCCGCAGCATACCGCGGATGATTTTGATTTTCCCCAGCATTTCAGGCAGAAAGTCCTGCCCGCCATGGCCGGGCTCAACGGTCATCACCAGGACCATGTCAACCGACCCGATCACCTCGAGTAGGGTGTCGGGCTCCGTACCGGGCTTGAGCGAGATACCGGCCCCTAGCCCCAACTGGCGCAGCCGCACCACCAGGTCTGCCGGCCGGTCGGCGGCCTCCACGTGAAAGGTGATGCTGTCGGCC
>JASLZV010000194.1 GCA_030754715.1 Phycisphaerae bacterium | reverse complement strand
ATGGAAAAGGCCCGCAGCGAAGGACACCTGACCTTACTGGCCCATCCGTTTCGCTACGAAGGTGCGGCCGAGGTGCTCGAAACTCCCGGTGAAGTGCCGATGCCTGATGCTCTGGAGTATCGCTCGAACAACCACGACGAGACGATGGCCGCCCAGTCGCCACCGGCAGGGCGCCGCCTGGGGATAAAAATCGTCAACGCCGGCGACATTCACACGGTGGAAAAGGTCAACCGATTCTGGATCGAAACCCACCGCCCCCTGGCCCGCGCGGATAACATCCGCGAGATTGTCCTGCACGGGCAGTACGATCTTTGCATGCGGGAAAAGTAGGCCCCAAGTCCCCATGGCGCAAATGTGGCTGATTGTATGTTACCGCTGGCGATAAATGATGCGACCCTTGGTGAGATCATAGGGGCTCATTTCGATCAGGACCTTGTCGCCGGGGGTGATGCGGATGTAGTGGCGGCGCATCTTGCCGGATATGTGCCCGATGATCTCGTGCTTGGTTTCGCCCATCTCAATTTCCAGGCGAAACATTGCATTGGGCAGCGCCTGCTTCACGACCGCTTCGACCTCGATGACACCGTCTTTGGCCATAGACTTCCCTTAGGGCACTGGCTGCGATTGTGCAGGTGGACATCTCAAGGCAACTATACCAATACATCAGCTAATGTCAACGAGCCGACAACAGGAAATTATTTGCGGGTAATCAATTGTGTAACCACCGGCCGCGGGGCGAAAGCCTTTTTCGTTTTTGCGGGGCGCGCGCCTGTGCTGTCTGCGCCGTTCGCCGATGCGTCGAAATCATTGTGCCATTGACACCGCCAAGCGGATGGCCAATGATATCGCTTTGGTCGCCGAATTCGGGATACCTCCATGGGCAAGACAATAGACAACGACCAGGTGCGCCGCATTGGCGTCCTCAGCCGCATCGAACTGTCCGACCAGCAGGTTCAGACCTTCGCCCGACAGTTGGGCCGCATCGTGGAATACTTCGACAAACTGAACGAACTGGACACCGACAACGTCGAGCCGATGGCCCACGCCCTGGAAACGCATAATGTTCTGGCCGACGACGTGCCGAGTGAATCACTCACGCCTGACCAGGGGCTGGCCAACGCGCCGTCGCGCGATGGGGACTTCTTCAGAGTCCCGAAGGTACTGGGAGACAGTTGACGAGCGCCCATCCGTCGTCGGGACAGCGTCCCGAAAAGACTGCAAAAGAGTGTCGAATGTCATTGGAGACCGCCAATGAGCGGCATCGCTGAACTTTCCGCGATCGACCTGGCCGCCGCCATAGCCGCCGGCCAAGTCGGCGCCGTCGAGGCCACCCAGACCTACCTCGACGCCATCGAAAAGCGCGAGCCCCGGATCGATGCGTTCAACGAGGTGTTGGCCGAACGAGCGATGGACACCGCCCGGTCCATCGACACCAGGCGCCAAAATGCCCGGCCCCTCGGGCCGCTGGGCGGCGTGCCGGTGGCCGTCAAAGACAATCTCTGCACTACCGACGGCAAGACGACCTGCTCGTCGAGAATCCTGGCTGACTTCCAGGCACCCTACACCGCTACAGCCGTACAAAAACTCGAAGACGCCGGCGCCGTGATCCTCGGCAAGACAAATCTCGATGAGTTCGCCATGGGCTCGTCCACCGAGAACAGCGGCTTTAAGGTCACCCGCAACCCGTGGGACACCGACCGCGTACCGGGCGGGTCTTCGGGCGGATCGGCGGCGTGCGTGGCTGCGGGCGAGGCGGCCGCCGCGCTCGGTAGTGACACTGGAGGGTCCATTCGTCAGCCGGCTGCCTTCTGCGGCGTAGTTGGGTTCAAGCCCACGTACGGCCGCGTCAGCCGACTCGGACTGGTCGCCTACGGCTCAAGTCTGGACCAGATCGGCCCGCTGACGGTCGATGTGCCCGACGCGGCCCTGTTGACCGGCGTGATAGCCGGGCACGATCCGGGCGATTCCACTTCCGTGGCCAAGGACGTACCCGATTATCTGGGCCAATTGGAAACGCCGATAGAGAACCTCCGCATTGGCCTGCCGGTGGAGTTCTACAGCAACGCACTCGAGGCGGAAATCAACGCCGCAATCCACAAGGCCGCGGATATCTACAAGGCCGCAGGGGCAACAATCCTCGACGTGTCGCTGCCCCACAGCCGTATCGACTGCGATGCCCACGGGAACCTCAGCTCCTACGCCGTGGCCTGTTACTACATCGTCGCGATGGCTGAGGCCTCCAGCAATCTGGCCCGCTACGACGGCGTACACTACGGGCACCGCACAGCCGAAAAGGTTGACGACATCATCGACTTGTACTCGCGCAGCCGCGCCGAGGGCTTCGGACAGGAAGTCAAGCGGCGCATCATGTTGGGCACCTATACGCTGTCCAGCGGCTACTACGACGCCTACTACAACAAGGCGCTCAAGGTCCGCCGGCTCATCAAGAATGACTTCGACAAGGCGTTCGAGCAGTGCGACGTGCTGCTCTGCCCGGTCGGGCCGACCACCGCCTTCAAAATCGGCGAAAAGACCGACGACCCGCTGACAATGTATCTGGCTGACATCTATACGATCTCGGTGAACCTGGCCGGGCTGCCCGCCCTGGCCCTCCCGGCGGGCCTCAGTGAGTCCAACCTGCCCATCGGAATGCAGTTGATCGGGCCGGTATTCAGCGAAGATCGCATCCTCCGAGCGGCTAGAATGTACGAAAAAGCCTCCGATATAACGCGCTTCCGCTCGGAAATGGCAAGGGCGTGAGTAAGAACCAGGCCCCAGACCCGGCGGGCATCAGAGGAAAGGCTTAGGCAATGCGGAACATTCGCGTAGCGGCAATTCAGTTTGAACACTCAGCCGCAGACAAGCAGGCCAATCTGACCAAGATCAAGGAATTCGTCAAACAGGCCTCTGGTGAGCGAGTGGAGATGATTGTTTTCCCCGAATGCTGCATCACCGGCTACTGGTTTCTGCGGAAACTGTCACGGAGCGACCTGGTGGCCCTGTCCGAACCGGTCTTGGGCGGTCCTTCGACGCAGGAACTTCTGGCACTGGCCGGGCAGCACAAGATGACTATCGGCGCCGGTCTGGTCGAATCGGCGGACGATGGTCAACTATACAACACTTACGTTGTCGCCATGCCCGATGGCCGATGCGAACGTCACAGAAAACTACACTGCTTCATCAGCAAGCACATGGCCTCCGGGGCGCAATACACCGCCTTTGACACCTCCCAGGGCTGCAAGGCGGGCGTGCTGACCTGCTATGACAACAACATCATAGAGAACGTTCGGATAACCGCCCTGATGGGCGCTGAGGTGCTTCTGGCACCGCACCAGACAGGTGGTTGCAAAACCCCCAGCCCACACTGCATGGGCCTGATCGACCGCAAACTGTGGGACAATCGCAAGAAAGACCCCGCAGCCATCGAGGAAGAATTCAAGGGCCCCAAGGGCCGGGGGTGGCTGATGCGTTGGCTGCCCGCCAGGGCGCATGATAACGGGATGTTCCTGATTTTCAGTAACGGCGTGGGCGTTGACGACGACGAAATCCGCACAGGCAACGCCACAATCTTCGACCCGTATGGAACGATACTGGCCGAGACCTCCAAGGCCGGCGACGACATGGTCATAGCCGACCTTGACGCCTCGCTGAGAGGTATGAGCACCGGCGAAAGATGGATAAGAAGCCGCCGGCCGGACTTGTATGAGCCGATTACGATTCCTACCGGACAGGAAAGGGACACCCGCACGGTTCGTTTCCAGCAGGCCTAGAGGCGAATTACTAAGCGGTATGCCTGGGGTGAATGTTTTTCGACTTTGTGCCTTGTTGAGAGAAAAGATGACAAGTGATGCGAAAGAAACGGTATTGCCGGTAATCGGGCTGGAAATCCACGTCGAACTGGCTACGACTACCAAGATGTTCTGCCGCTGCCGCAACCACTTCGGCGACCCGCCCAACACCAACGTCTGCCCGGTGTGCATCGGCATGCCCGGCGTGCTGCCGATGATAAACCGCAAGGCGGTCGAACTGTCCATGAAGGTCGGGCTGGCACTGGGCTGCCAGGTGCCCCGGTTCACCAAGTGGGACCGCAAGAGTTACTACTACCCCGACCTGCCGAAGAACTACCAGATCAGCCAGTACGACCTGCCGCTGAACGTCAACGGCCAACTGGAGATTCCGCTGAAAGACGGCTCGACAAAGAAGATTCGCATTCTCCGCGCGCATCTGGAAGAAGATGCCGGCAAGAACATGCACAACAATCCTGCCCACACCAGCGTGGACCTGAATCGGGCCGGTGTGCCGCTGCTGGAAATTGTCTCCCAGCCGGACATGAACTCTACAGAGGAAGTAACTACCTACGCCCGGGCCATGCAGCGGCTGGTGCGGTGGCTGGGCGCCAGCCAGGCCAACATGCAAATGGGCCACAT
>JASLZV010000193.1 GCA_030754715.1 Phycisphaerae bacterium | reverse complement strand
ATCTCGCTTTATGAAAGCTACGATCTGGTCAACTGGGAGGACAAGGGGCGCGTCCTGGTGCCCGCTGACGCCCTCGACCCGCCGGAATTGTTCAATTTCCAAGGGATGACGCCGTTCTTTTACGAGGATTTCTGTCTTGGTCTGCTCAACACCCAGTATTCGCTGCCGGAGTCGGAGACGTATGAGGTATTTAACGAACCGCCTGCCGACTGGCCGGCCAAGAGCCTCGGCCACGTCGACGTGCA
Organism: Phycisphaerae bacterium; assembly: GCA_030754715.1. Taxonomy (GTDB): domain Bacteria; phylum Planctomycetota; class Phycisphaerae; order SM23-33; family SM23-33; genus JASLZV01. The sequence continues at coordinate 4,236 of JASLZV010000193.1, read as the reverse complement.
ACTTGCCTACAGCCGCGACGGTGTGCAGTGGTTACGCCCGAATGATCGGTCGCCCATCATCCCCAACGGCGGGCCGGGAGACCCCGATGAGGGAGTTATCTTCATTCCTTCGGCGAATCCGCCCGTCATCAACGGTGACACATACATTTACTACACTGCGGTGAGGTACCAGCATAACGAACGAACGCAGACGGCGTACATGAAAGAACACGACAATGACATGCGAAACTCTGTCTCCTGCATGTTGGCAATAATGCCCGAGGATCACTGGGTCTCGCTGGACGCCGGCAGCGAAGAAGGCTGGTTCCTGGCCAAGCCTTATGGCACGCCGTCACGGCTACTGGTCAACGCGGACGCCGAAGGCGGCAGCATCGAGGCGGAGTTCCTGACGCCGTATGGCCAGCCGGTGGAAGGGTTCACACGTGCCGACTGCATCGGGATTTCAGGCAGCGGCAAGGACCAGGAGATCAAATGGAAAGGCGACACCAATCCGCGCGATTTGAATGAGAAATACCGCAGCGGGCTATGCCTGAAATTCTATCTCAAGAACGCAAAACTCTACTCGTACAGTCTGATGGAGCCCGACCCCGACGGGGCGATCAAGCGGTACTGGGACAGCGCCCGCTGGAATGAAGCCATCCTGCACCGGTCGGACAACTGGGGCCGGGCGAGCAATGCTCCGGCCGGGGGGCTGCCTCAGCCCACGGGTACCCAGAACACTTCGGGCACGCGATTCGGTCCTAATCCCCGTGCCGATGCAAAATGGTCGTGACCGATAGCACGGGCCGAGTGAGACGGAATATGAGGCCCGTCAACGAACCAAAAGAATTGGCAGTCATTGGGCTTAGGACCATAACAGCCGGGAAATCACACGGGCAACAAGGATCATGAAATGAACCAGACATACAGGAACAAGTTCCTTCTGATCGACGATGCCTTCCTGCTGGAGGTGCACAACCTTCAGCGCAAGACCAATCAGGCCGTCAAGCATCCCGAGCCGGTAGTCAAACTTGATGACCCGTGGCATGAAAAACACGATGTCTTCGGAAACCCCAACGTTCTTTACGACGATCAGGAGCAGTTGTTCAAAATGTGGTACACGACGTACATCGAGGTGGTGGAGCAGTACTGGGAGCAAGGCGCAAAACAGTGCTACGCCGTCAGCGAAGACGGCATCCACTGGGAAAAGCCGATCCTGAACATGATCGAGGTCAACGGCTCGACGGAGAACAATTACATTTTTCCGCCGATGAGGTCCCTGGAGTATTCGATCTTCCTCGACCCCAGCGATCCGCCTTCACGCCGGTACAAGATGATCTTCCAGGTTAGGAGCAAAGAAACCTTTTGGGCCGAATTCCACTCCCCCTTATGTATTGCCTACTCGGCCGATGGCATCCATTGGGACCGCCCGCAGCATGTCAATCCGGTACTTCGCGGGGTCAACGATTTCGCCTGGGGGGTAATGTACGATCCGGACCGGCGAAAGTATCTGCTCTTTACCCGGCGCGTACCCAACCTTCCGCGTGACATTTCACTCTATGAGAGTTTCGACCTGGTCAACTGGCAAGACATGGGCCGAGTCCTGGTCCCGGGCGATGAGCACGACCCGCCGGAGTTATTCAATTTCCAAAGCATGACACCGTTTCTCTATGAAGACTTCTATCTCGGGGTGGTCGGCGCGCATCATTCCCTGCCTGAAGCCGAGACCTACGAAGTTTTCAACAAACCCCCCCAAGACTATCCAAGCGGCGATATTCTGGGAAGAGTCAATGTGCAACTTGCCTACAGCCGCGACGGTCGGACGTGGTCGCGCCCGGTGGATCGCGCGGCGATTATTCCCGTGGGCCAGCCCGGTTCGCCGGATGAGGGAATGGTTTTCGTGCCCGTGAGCAGCCCGATTATTCGCAACGGCGAGACATGGATATACTATCGCGCCTTTAGAACTCGCCACAATTGGTGGGACACCCGGGAATACATTAAGAAGCACGACGGTGATGTGCGGGACGCGGAATGCGGCATGCTGGCGATTATGCCGGAAGACCACTGGGTATCGCTGGATGCCGGCAGCGAAGAAGGATGGTTCCTGTCCAAGCCTTACGCCCCGCCGTCGCAACTGCTGGTCAATGCGGATGCCGAAGGCGGCAGTATCGAGGCAGAGTTCCTGACGCCCTACGGCCAGCCTGTTGAAGGGTTCACCCGCGCCGATTGCATCGGGATTTCGGCCAATGGCAAGGACCAGGAGATCAAGTGGAAAGGCAACACCAGCCCTCGCGACCTGAATGAGAAATACCGCGGCGGGCTGTGCCTGAAGTTCTACCTCAAGAACGCAAAACTCTATTCGTACAGCCTGATCGAACCGGACCCCGACGGGACGATCAAACGCTACTGGGACAGCGCCCGCTGGAACGAAGCCATCCTGCACCGGTCGAACAACTGGGGCCGGGCGAGCAATGCTCCGGCCGGGGGCCTGCCTCAGCCCACGGGTACCCAGAACACTTCGGGCACGCGATTCGGTCCTAATCCCCGTGCCGATGCAAAATGGTCGTGACCGATAGCACGGGCCGAGTGAGACGGAATATGAGGCCCGTCAACGAACCAAAAGAATTGGCAGTCATTGGGCTTAGGACCATAACAGCCGGGAAATCACACGGGCAACAAGGATCATGAAATGAACCAGACATACAGGAACAAGTTCCTTCTGATCGACGATGCCTTCCTGCTGGAGGTGCACAACCTTCAGCGCAAGACCAATCAGGCCGTCAAGCATCCCGAGCCGGTAGTCAAACTTGATGACCCGTGGCATGAAAAACACGATGTCTTCGGAAACCCCAACGTTCTTTACGACGATCAGGAGCAGTTGTTCAAAATGTGGTACACGACGTACATCGAGGTGGTGGAGCAGTACTGGGAGCAAGGCGCAAAACAGTGCTACGCCGTCAGCGAAGACGGCATCCACTGGGAAAAGCCGATCCTGAACATGATCGAGGTCAACGGCTCGACGGAGAACAATTACATTTTTCCGCCGATGAGGTCCCTGGAGTATTCGATCTTCCTCGACCCCAGCGATCCGCCTTCACGCCGGTACAAGATGATCTTCCAGGTTAGGAGCAAAGAAACCTTTTGGGCCGAATTCCACTCCCCCTTATGTATTGCCTACTCGGCCGATGGCATCCATTGGGACCGCCCGCAGCATGTCAATCCGGTACTTCGCGGGGTCAACGATTTCGCCTGGGGGGTAATGTACGATCCGGACCGGCGAAAGTATCTGCTCTTTACCCGGCGCGTACCCAACCTTCCGCGTGACATTTCACTCTATGAGAGTTTCGACCTGGTCAACTGGCAAGACATGGGCCGAGTCCTGGTCCCGGGCGATGAGCACGACCCGCCGGAGTTATTCAATTTCCAAAGCATGACACCGTTTCTCTATGAAGACTTCTATCTCGGGGTGGTCGGCGCGCATCATTCCCTGCCTGAAGCCGAGACCTACGAAGTTTTCAACAAACCCCCCCAAGACTATCCAAGCGGCGATATTCTGGGAAGAGTCAATGTGCAACTTGCCTACAGCCGCGACGGTCGGACGTGGTCGCGCCCGGTGGATCGCGCGGCGATTATTCCCGTGGGCCAGCCCGGTTCGCCGGATGAGGGAATGGTTTTCGTGCCCGTGAGCAGCCCGATTATTCGCAACGGCGAGACATGGATATACTATCGCGCCTTTAGAACTCGCCACAATTGGTGGGACACCCGGGAATACATTAAGAAGCACGACGGTGATGTGCGGGACGCGGAATGCGGCATGCTGGCGATTATGCCGGAAGACCACTGGGTATCGCTGGATGCCGGCAGCGAAGAAGGATGGTTCCTGTCCAAGCCTTACGCCCCGCCGTCGCAACTGCTGGTCAATGCGGATGCCGAAGGCGGCAGTATCGAGGCAGAGTTCCTGACGCCCTACGGCCAGCCTGTTGAAGGGTTCACCCGCGCCGATTGCATCGGGATTTCGGCCAATGGCAAGGACCAGGAGATCAAGTGGAAAGGCAACACCAGCCCTCGCGACCTGAATGAGAAATACCGCGGCGGGCTGTGCCTGAAGTTCTACCTCAAGAACGCAAAACTCTATTCGTACAGCCTGATCGAACCGGACCCCGACGGGACGATCAAACGCTACTGGGACAGCGCCCGCTGGAATGAAGCCATCCTGCACCGGTCGGACAACTGGGGCCGGGCGAGCAATGCTCCGGC
>JASLZV010000192.1 GCA_030754715.1 Phycisphaerae bacterium | reverse complement strand
GTGGCGTACAAGATCAGCGGCTTCGACCCATCTCGCGTCCTGGGCCAGGCCGGCGTGCTCGACACGGCCCGGTTTCGAACATTCCTGGCTGAGGCGATCGGATGCTCGGTGAAGGATATCTCCGCCCTGCTGCTTGGCGGGCACGGCGACGATATGGTGCCCCTGCCGCGGTATGCCTGCGCCGGCGGCATACCGATTACTTCGCTGCTTCCGGAAGACACCGTAAAGTCCATCGTTGAGAGGACGAGAAAAGGCGGCAGCGAGATTGTCTCGCTGCTGAAGACCGGTAGTGCCTTTTACGCCCCTGCCGCTGCCAGCGTGCAGATGGCCGAAGCTGTCCTCCGCGATCAAAAACGCCTGCTACCCTGCGCAGCCTATTGCGATCGACAGTATGACGTGGGCGGATATTTCGCCGGCGTCCCGGTCATACTGGGAGCAAACGGCTGCGAAAAGATCATCGAAGTGCAACTGACACCGGAGGAACGAGCGGAGTTCAACAAGAGCGTCCAACATGTAAAGGACTTGGTGGCAATCGTCCAAAAGATGATCTGACCAAGCGGAATAATAGAACACATCATAAGAGCACTGATCGTCTACGGTGGATCGGACGGCCACGAGTCAAGCCAGGTCCGCCAGACCATCGGCGGCGCCCTCAAGCAAAACGGCTTCGATGTGGGGCAGGCCGATACGCTGGACGTTTTGCTGGAGCGGGGCCGGATCATGAACCTGGATCTGATTCTCCGGCAGTGGAAGCGCCTCAACGAGGCGGTTCGCAGCGGGCTCGGGATAACCGAGCAGCACCGCGGAATGGGCGACGCCTTCCGCATGAACGCCGAGTATCAGTTCATGGTCGGTGGACAGTTTGTCGCCCACCCCGGGGACATCGTGGATCACGCCGATCCGATCACAGCCGATCTGGACGACTTTGAGATGCACTCCGAGCAGTACTACATGCACGTCGATCCGGCCAACCACGTCCTAGCCACCACCGTCTTTCAGTTCAACGGTTGCGCCATGCCGGTGGCCTGAAAGAAGACGTGGGGCAAGGGTCGGGTCTTCTACTGCTCCCTGGGCCCCGTCTGGCGGCGCGGGTCGAGCAACTCGCTTAGTTCCTTCTCCGGGACAATCTTCCTTTCGAGGCAGATTTCGCGGATGGTCTTGCCGGCGGCATAGGCCTCCTTTGCGATGCCTGCCGCGGCGTCGTAGCCGATTCTCGGCGCAAGGGCCGTGACCGTCGCCAATGACTGTTCGAGCAGTTCCTCACAGCGCTCTTTGTCGGGTTTCAGGCCGGCGATGCATTTCTCCCGGAACACGTCGGCCACGCCGGCCAGCAAGTTGATCGCCGTTAGCAGGTTCCAGGAGATCATGGACACCGCCACGTTGAGTTCAAGCATGCCCCCGACCCCACCGGTCGCGCCGGCGGCGATGGCCGCGTCGCAGCCGACCACCTGGCTGGCCACCTGCACCACCGACTCGCATATCACGGGGTTGACCTTACCCGGCATCATGGAACTGCCCGGCTGGACAGCCGGCAGAAGCAATTCGCCAAAACCGCACCGCGGGCCTGAGCCCATCAGCCGGATGTCACTTGCGATCTTCCCCATCGCCAAGGCGACCATCCGAAGCACCCCGGAGGTGTACACCGCCACATCGCGAGCCCCCTGGGCTGCAAAGTGGTTCGATACTTCGCTGATCGGCACCCGAGCCTTTTCCTTCAACAGCGCGCAGACCTTTTCACCAAAATCCTCAGGTGTGTTCAGGCCTGTTCCCACAGCCGTACCGCCAATCGTCACGGCACTGAGACCGGCTATCGCCGTCAGCAGGCCCGCCTGCGCGTTATTGATCTGCTTTGCATAGCCGGAAAACTCCTGACCCAGACGTATCGGCACGGCGTCCATCAGGTGCGTGCGGCCGACCTTGACCACCTCGTCAAACTCCACGACCTTGGCCTCCAACGCCTCGTGCAGCCGGCGCAGGGCCGGCACAAGGCGGTCGTGGATAGCCATTGCGGCCGATATGTGCAGGGCGGTCGGGATCACGTCGTTGGACGATTGGGCCATGTTGACGTGGTCGTTGGGATGAACCAGGCCCTTGTCGCCAGGTGCCCCGCCAAGGATCTGGATCGCCCGGTTGGCGATTACCTCGTTGGCGTTCATATTGCTGCTGGTACCGCTACCGGTTTGAAACACGTCCACTGGGAACTGCTCGTCCAGGTCGCCGTCGATTACTTCCTGTGCGGCCTGGATGATCGCCTTTGCGATCTTCCCGTCAAGTCGACCCGCCTCGGCGTGGACCGCGGCGGCGGCCTGCTTGATCATCCCCAGCGCAGCGACAAACTCCCTGGGCATGCGCCAGCCGGAGATGGGGAAGTTGGCCACCGCCCGCGCTGTCGTCGGGCCGTACAACGCGCCGGCTGGTATCTCCACCTGTCCCATCGAGTCGGTTTCGCTTCGCGGACTTTCGGTTGCGTTTCGCTTCTTCACCATGGCGGATCTCCATATTCGTGCAGATTATATGCTCCGGCGGATGCCTTGCACAGCGCCGGAAACCTGGCAGGTCCCGGCGAATCCAAATAACCGGGGCAACCGGCGCAGCTGGCCGGCCGTTGCAACGGTCGGGCGCGCGAGCGTACACTCTCTTGCGCCATGAACGAAACCCTGACATACCTGCACCGGCATCCCTGGCAGCGCCGGTTCTTGACGGTGGGGCTGGCGATGGCGCTGGGATTGCTGGCTGCAATAATCGTATATCCCCACTGGAGAGACTACATACTCCTTCGCGAACTTGGCAGCCGTAACCCGCGGGGCAGGTACAAGGCAATCGGGCAGGCGGCGGCGGCCGTCAAGAAATCGCCGCGGACCGCCGACCGGCTGGTCGCAGCCCTGTACACCGACGACGACGTGCAGTTCTTTGCAATCGTCAGGGCTTTGAACGCCGCCGGCCTGTTCGCCACACCCGATCGCAACCCGATATACATCGACCGCGCCCAGGCCATCGAATTGGAAGGTATCAAAGACGCCCAGACACGCCGGCTGCTCCTGACCCAGTTCATCCGCAGCCGGCGAGACAACCGCTACGTCCGCCGCGCGATGCGGCTGGCCGCCAGGGACAACGAGACCGAAATTCGGACCCGGTCGGCGCTGTTGGCCGCAATGCTCGGGGACGATGCGGTGCTGCGCGCGCTGCTTTCGGACAAGGCCCCGTCCGTTCGGGCAGCTGCAGCGCTGGACGCCGGAATCGCCCGGCGTGGCGCCCTGGCGAAATCCATCGTAGCCCTGCTGAACGACAGCGAGATGGTGGCGGCTTCGTCAGCCGCCTTCGCGCTAGCCCGGCTCGACCCACAAAAATATTCTCAACAAATCTGCAAGTTGCTGCTCGCAACGGCCGACAAAACGCTCCGCGACCGCTTGCTCCACGTGGCGACCGTACTGAACAATGACGAGGCCCGCTCAGCCCTGCGGGAAAGATTCCAACAGGCACGCACCAGCAAGAAATTCCCTGCTCCGATGGCTCTGCTTGCCGCCGGTAAACTCCGGCTGGCCGAGGCCGCCAAAGACGTCCGGGGCGTTCTGGCCGCGGCAACCCAAGACCCAAAAGACGTTTCCATCTTGCAGGTTCACGCCGCCCTGGAGGCGTCTGCGGCACTTGAAGTGCCTGTTCGAAAAGAGGCAAACGCAATCTGCCGCACGTGGTGGGGGTCCCGAGGGAGCCTGATGTTGATCTCAGCCGCTCGTCTGTTAGGCGCCCAGGCCGTCATGAACCACGGACAGAACCGCGACGCCCCAACCCTCCAAGAGTGCAAGCGAACGCTCATGCAGGCGGCGAGATATTCCTCTCCGATGCGGCCTGGTCTGGCCACGGCGCCGGCGGCAACCCTGACGCCTGTGCCCTCGGCGGCCGCCGCAGTGGCCTGCTGGACCATCGCCCCGTCGGCCAAGACGTTCCAGGCCGCCGACAAAATCGGCGAGTTGAGACAACCATCGCCACATCCTGACAGCGCCGGCGCATTTGTGGTGATGGACGCCGCCCGCGCCGATACCACTCTCGCCGGCGACTACATCGCCTGGCACCTAGGGCGGACAGATCGGCCGGAGGCGTTCGAATTAGGCCTAAAGATGCTCCCGCCGCTCGATGCGTCGCGGCCGCTGCGGGTATACAACGAAAATCTCCGGGGCACCGGCGCAATGCTGTTGGCGCTGTCGGCCCACACAGTCCGGCAGAAACGGATCGCCACCGAACGAATCACCTCTCGTCTGGTCGGCGGGCGGCTTGGCGGGGAGGACAGTTACATCCTGGCTGGTACTTATCGATGTGCCCTACTGGCCCTATCTTCGAACCTGCAGGCTCAGGGCCAGGCTGGGCGCAAGGACCTGGTCCGGTCGGTCCGCCAGCAGCGCGATTCCGGCGGGTACCCGCTGCGAACCGCCATCACCGCCCTTTGCGCAGCCGGCGAAACAGAGGTACTCGAGTGGCTGCTGGCAAACAC
>JASLZV010000191.1:3675-4496 GCA_030754715.1 Phycisphaerae bacterium | reverse complement strand
ATGACTCCGGAGACCTTGACCCGACACAGTTGGAAGCGGCTTGGGATTTCTTGGGGAAATTGCCAGCATCGGTTCAAAAGTCGGGTTCCAGGGAAGACCATTTCCTTTTCGACACTCTACCGATCTACGGATATGATGCAGTTCAGCGGCATGGCGGCGTGGTCAGCCTCTCCAACCGAGCCTCCGTGATGGTGTTAGACCATCCGGTTACGGGTGAAGAAGTCACTGAGGTAATCGAACGTTTGGCCAAAGAGGGGAAACTGGATCAGGCTCGCCTCAGAGAACTGATCCCCTCGTATGGGAGTTTCCACTAATGGGATACAAACTAGGTAGTTCCCCCGAGGAAAGAGAAGCGCACGCCGCTCGTATGGGCGAACTCGCCGACATCCATCAGGAACTGTCACTTCTGGTCGACTACCCACCCTTCTCCATTAATCCGAAAGAACAAAACAACTTCGTTGAAGACTTCACCCTCGGCATCGACGAAGACGACGACGACCCGTTCGCTGAAGTAATGCAGAAGTGGGCTGACGAGATCGCAGAGGCTCGCATGTATCAGAAGCGATACCCCGGCGATTCAGAGGCTGCTACACAGGCTGCTGCCAAAATCCAAAGCGGCTAGTCGCTATGGCGACCGATACCGACTTGGTGGCATCCAAGGCAGCCGCCCTACGTCTCGCCCAAGAAATGGGCTGTTCTGGCGCGCACCAACACCCCGACGGGAAGTGGATGCCGTGCGCAACCATGAAGGAATACGAAGAACTTGTCAAAAAAGACAAGAAAAACACTGTTCGGGTAGTTGAGCAGCGTCGCCGCTACCG
>JASLZV010000191.1:0-3659 GCA_030754715.1 Phycisphaerae bacterium | reverse complement strand
AACAAACGAGACTGGGAACCCCTCGCTGAACGAGGCATAACTGCCATCGACACGATCGCTGGTGGCGGTCTCGTCAGCGGTTCAGTAAAGGTTGCGCCTTGGGCTCCGGACGAAGAAGACCCGGATGTGTTCTCTAATCCCCGGCTTGCCCGTAGGCGATCCCGTCAATTGGGTTGCATTGGCGTTTCTAGACGTGTGTCCCGCAACGGGAACGTCGTTTGGATGCCATGCAGCAACATGACTGATTATGCAAAGCGCACCGGATCAACGGCGTTCGGTCGCAATTTCCAGCGTCGTCGGGCACGGCGCACGTTGGAACGTGCAGTTGCTCGCGAGGTCCGCCGGCAGTTGCGCCGGAAAAAGTCATTGATGGAGGAACTGTACGAAGGCAAGGCCCTCGGCCGGAAACTCAACCGCGCTCGTGTTGCCACAACGACCCCCTTCGATGCGGATGCGCGGGACGCCGATATGGACATGCTGGTTCAGGAGGGAACTCCTTGGGAGCGCCCGGCTCGCCCGCGGGTTCCAGGTTTGGCTTCCGCTCGAACCGGCCGGCGACGTGCAGAACGAGGGGCAGATCGGCTTCAGCGACGACGCAATCTGGAAAGAGATCGGCGTGCATTCGAAAGGGACATGAGGGACCCGCGTATCAATCCCCCGGTCACTGAGACAGAGATCGACGAGATGGCCGAATACTACGAGTTCGCTGAGGCGACTGGTGCATTCAAATCAGTACGAGGCTTCAAACTCACTGAAGAAGAGCAACGTGATCTGTCAGAGAGCGAGAAGGCAGCCAAATACCGTAAGGCAACCTTGGATGCTGTTGGCGAGGAGCACCGCGGCAAGCCTGTACGGCGAGTTCATTGGGTTTACGGCGCACCGGGATCAGGGAAAACTGCAAAAACCAACCTGGGGCACCTTGCGGTCCCGGACACGAGTGAAGCCGCTCATACCAATCCGGATGATTACAAGAGGTTCCATTCCCTATGGAACTACGGAGATGGTTCCCTGAGTACGCACGAATGGTCTAGAAGAGAGTCGGCAAAAACGGTAAGGGACGCTCTCAACGAGGGTATGGACGTTGTCGTTCAGGGAACCGGCAAGGACGGTCTCTTGATGAACGGCACGATTTTCGAGGACGGCGATTACAGAAAGGGTCGAAGGAGTGACACGGCTTCAGTAATGCACTACCTCCACGTTCCCGACGATGAACGTTCCCGCAGAATCGCTGATCGTCGCACCAACCAGAGGCGCAGGTATGGGGCCGAACCCGAAGATGCCATGAATGTTCTTGATCAGGTCGTGAAATTTATCGAAGAGGGTCGTGTAGATGAGACCCATATATACGACAACAGCGGACCCATAGACGAATCGCCTCCTCTTGTGGCCACTTTCAAGGATGGGAACCTTGTTATATACGACGAAGAGAAGTTTGATGAAATCTTTAATCCCATAGACCGCAATGGACAACCGACGGTATTCCGGGGGCCGGTCGCCGATCGACCGCAGGTAACCAGATATTCCCGAAGGGATGATCCCCGCAGGGGCAAAACGTATGCCGAGAGACTCAGGGAAGAAGGTGAGAATCCCGGGGGCTTCAGGAAATGGGACGAAGAGCAACGAGAGCAGGAAATCCGAGAGAGCAAGGCCAGACGAGCCAAAGAAGCGGCTCAGGCAGAGACACGCAGACTGGCCAGGGAAAGGCGGGACGCGAGCGATCCCGATTCTTATCGGGGGTCACATCAGGCACCCACCAAGAGCCAGGAGGGTGGCGACACTCTCGACAACCTGACGAACATGCTCCCCCTTCGGGAAGGGGAAAGCAACAGGGACAGGGTTCGCCTCTACGGCTCGAGCGGTAGCGACCCCGAATACAGAAGAGCAAACGGCGAAATGGAGGCAGTGTTTGACGCTGTCACAGATAAACCCGATGAGATAATCACGGTCTACAGGGCGGTCCCCTCCAGCAGGGACGCCTCTGAGAACGACCAAATAAATCCCGGCGACTGGGTTTCACCCTCCCCGACATATGCCGCGATTCACGGTGAAGGGCCGCTGCGTGGGGAATACGACATCGTTGAGACGCGAGTCCGGGCCGGTGACCTGGTTTCCGAAGGCAACTCCCTGTACGAGTTCGGCTGGGACCCGGAGCCAGACCCGGTACGTCTTTCCTACTACACCGCCCTAGATGGTTTAACGGAAAAGGAGGCTGAGGCTGTTGTTGATCTTCTAGGACCTCGGGGTTTCCGTTCTCACAGGGACGACGTTCGTAACTCAAAGGCCAACCGAGGCATAGAAAGGGTGGGCGGGGACGCGAGTTCGTACACCCTGAAAAAGGGCAACGACGACTACGACAGAATGGTGAAGGTTGGGTATGTCTTTGAACCGATCACCGGCAGCAAAGGGCATTCGGGAGGCGTATTTCCTCCAGACCGGGTATTGGATTCAATCAGGGGATGGGCTCTCGAACAGGGTCTCCAAGGAGCGGACCTGGAACCGCATCCTCGCACCCCCCTCGACGGCACAATCTTGCCTCCCTTCATACCGGAAGAATATGTCGAAAAGGTTATTGAGAAAATTTACAGGAATCACTATGACCGGATTGGAGACCAACACAAGATAAAGCGAAAGGGATTTGACAGTTTCGTAAAGGAACTCAAAGCCCGCCAGTTGCCAAAAACTGTGGAGTCGGGAGAGGACACCATCGATTGGGATGCCATGGTCCCGTTGAAGCCTGACGACATCGTCCTTATCAACGATGAACACTGGGAAGCCATTAATGAGGTACTAAAAGATTATGGCATAACCCCTGATCTCAAGTACATACAGAACTATGGCCAACGCAACAACAATCCTTCAAAGAAGAAATCTAAGGCCGGCAACAAAGATGACGCCCATCATGGCACCCTGAGGTGGCTGCACGAACACCTCAAAGGTCCTACGCGCGGTGTTTTCCGTGACGAGAGAGATGATGACGGTAAGCCCATACGAACAGTGATCACCGACGAGATCATCAAAGAAGACATGAAACGCATTGCAGGCGGCAAAGAAGGCTGGCTCGGAGCCGTCCCGATGTCCAGTCAGACTAAAGGGGCACGCCTGAGCGACTACACCAAATCGGGATACGAACGAAACAGGGACGACCCCCGAGGACCACGGATGCTTTACTCCTTCGGCCAAGGAGATGTGAACGGCGTGGAGCACTGGGCTGGTCGGGCTCTACAAACACAGCAACAGAAGACACTGAATCAGGTTCTGGAAGACCTTGATGACCTGGCAAAGATATTTGGTGAAGCCGGTGCGCTCGACCCTGAAACTCAGGACCTCCTCGACAATATCACGGGTGAAACGAAAAAGGCACTCAAACAGTCGCACGAAGGCCCTCTCTCTAAAGAGCGGATGAAGCAAATCGACGACGCCTTGGCCGAGGCGCTGGCGGCCGCCTACCATTACATTGACAACGACGGCGGCGGTAGCGGCGGCCTAGCGAGTCGACGAGATGACGACGGTGAAAGTCTCCAAGATGCTTATCGCCGCCACCTGAAAGCAACCAGATCTCTCACTCAAAGCGAGCAGGCGTTTGAAGAGCAGTACGGCTACGAACTGTCATCCGGTGATGGCGACTGCTATTCCGCTTCGTATCGCGCTGCTATGGAACT
>JASLZV010000190.1 GCA_030754715.1 Phycisphaerae bacterium | reverse complement strand
CAGGCAGTTTTTTAGGTTCCCTGGAGATGTGGAAGCTGGACCCTTGCTATTTGCTGTAGGTTTTTTGCAAAGGACTTGACGCGGTGTAACGATAACAATAGACTCCAGCGCTTTGTATAGTTTGTCATTTATCGTAGCAAGGACGCTAGACTCTAGGAACGCCTGAATTGCGACATATCTAAGATACAATGGAATCCTTCAATGGCGCAGGATAAATCCAATGAGAAGTCGGCTGCGTCCATGGACACCGAGTTGGGGCGGCTCGTCGTGGAACAGGGCCTCGCTACACAGGCGGAACTGCAAGAGTGCTTGGATATCTTTCGTACTGAAAAGGAGCGGCAGGCCGGCGACGGTGGAGGCAGGACTCTTGCGGAGGTACTCGTTGAAAAGGGCATGATCACCGAGGTGCAGGTCCGGCGGGTCAAGAAAACCATCGAGGCCAGCCGTGGGCAGGAGATCCCCGGTTACCAATTGCTGGCCAAACTCGGTACCGGCGCAATGGCGACGGTATTCAAGGCCCGACAACTGAGCCTGGACCGGATCGTTGCAATCAAGGTGCTGCCGCGCAAACTTTCGGAGAACGCTGATTACGTCAGGATGTTCTACAAGGAAGGGAAGGCAGCGGCCAAGTTGAATCACCCTAATATCGTGCAGGCCATCGACGTAGGCGAGGCCGGCGGATTCCACTACTTTGTCATGGAGTATGTGGAGGGACATACGCTGTGGGACGAACTGCGGCAAGGCCTGTGGGACGTGCCCCCGGCCATCGCCGAGGCGCCCGATCAGGCCGGTAAGGCTGAGGCCGATCAGGTGCGGCGACAACAGGTAAAGCAATTGTTCGGGGAGGCTGAGGCGCTGGACATCGTCATCCAGATCGCTCGCGCACTAGAACACGCCCACAGCCAGGGCCTGATCCACCGAGACGTAAAGCCCAAGAACATCATGATTGCCACCGAGGGGTCGGTGCGCAAAGCGAAACTGGCGGACATGGGCCTGGCGCGTTTGACGGCCGATGTGGAAGCGGCCAGATTGGAGGCGGGGCGGGCCTTTGGAACCCCGTATTACATCAGTCCTGAACAAATCCGCGGCGATGTCGATGTTGACTTCCGCGCCGACATCTACTCCCTGGGTGCCACGCTGTATCACCTGATGACGGGGCGCGTACCGTTCGAGGCTGAAACGCCTGTGGGCGTTATGCAAAAGCACCTGCAAGAGCCCCTGATTCCGCCGGACCATATCAGCACCAACCTGTCGGCGGGCATTGGCGAGGTTGTCGAGGTGATGATGGCTAAGAACCGCAACCGGCGATACAAATCCACCAGCGATCTGCTGGTGGACTTGGAAGCCGTTGCCCAGGGCAATGCGCCGCTGCAGGCCAGAAAGCAGATTGACGGGGGTGTGCTGAGCGGACTGGCCCATGCGGCTGGAAGCCAGGAACTCGTGGCGGCGGGGCCCCGCCTCGCCGGCAACCTAATGCTTTATATCATTCTGCTAGCCGCCGCGCTGGCGATCAGCGTACTGCTTAACCTCGTCCAACGGTTTACCTGAGGACGCGGTGGTATAGCAAGTACGATGTGCCAGGAGACCGGGGTTTGCTTTGCGACCTTGTGGGAGTGGGATTTCATTTCCCCGCGGCAATCTTGACACAGGTGCCTACAAACCCTAGCATCATGGAGGCAGCATAGCACTAGGAATGCTGCGGTAGTATAAGTAGCGCAGTACACAAGGAGATTTCCCCGATGTCCGAAGACGCTTCCGAAGGCGTGCAGAACCCGAGGATGGACGTGAGTTTTTTTGACGGCGTGGTGCTCGTGGAACTCAAGGACCGCAAAATCCTCGACGAAGTAAGTATTATGCAGATTGGAGAACAGTTGAACGCCGTTTTGCAGAAGATCGCTCAGGAGGGCTTACCACGGTTCGTGGTTGACTTTACGAATGTATCGCATATGTCCTCCAGCGCACTGGGTGTACTGATTACTCTACACAAACGCATCCGTGAGAAACGTGGGCAGTTGCGGCTATGCTGCATTCAACCCGCCATTTATGAAATCTTCGTAATTACCCGCCTGAACGAGATCTTCCAGATCCGCCAATCCCGACAAGAGGCGCTGGACAGCCTCTCGTGATGGTAGAATAGAGATAGGTGGGGTTCGGGCGTCCTTGCTATCCTTGCAGTATAGAGAGGATTGGGGTCGAATTTTGGAGCCGACGGTAACCCAAGTTCGCGACTTGACACAGGCTCGGCGAGCAGCCGAAGCACTGCTGAGCGAGTTGGCTCGGCAGGGGTATGGCGAGGCAACCGTCTTTGCGATCCTGCTGGCCGTTGAGGAGGGACTCAACAACGCCATTCGGCATGGCAATGGCTCGGATCGGTCCAAAACTGTGGAGTTTGCCTATGAGGTCAGCTCCGAGAAGACCGTGGTGCGCATCACCGACGAGGGCTGCGGGTTCAAGCCCCAAAACATACCGGACCCCACAGCTGATGAAAATCTCGAGAAGCCCACCGGCAGGGGGATCACGCTCATGCGGGCCTACATGGACGAAGTTGTCTTTAGTGAGCGCGGAAATGAGAACCGCATGGTAAAGTGGAACCCTGAAGCCTCGAAGCCAAGGCCTGAAAACTGAGAGTGGTGCGAACCGGCCTTCGTCGAGGAGGAAGTCCCGCCGCGGCAGGTTGATTTCTGTTCGATATTTGATCTTGGCGCGCTGGCGTTCGATATTCTGTGTTTGCTTGTCGATTTTCCGGCGTTCCGGTCATTCGACCGGCCGACACCTCACCGTTTGATACTCGAAGTTTGGCGTTCTCTGTCGGCGTTGCCCAGTCCGAAGTGCTGCTGCGCTATCTAGCCTGAACGGCTGTAATAGCAGCTACCAGTGCGATGTCCTCCGCTTTGCAGCCTCGGCTGACGTCGTTGATTGGTTTGGCCAATCCCATCAACAGTGGGCCCAGCACCATCGCTCCACCCAGTCGCTCTACCAGTTTGTAGGCGATGTTGCCGCAGGACAGGTCCGGGAATATCAGCGTGTTGGCTCGTCCGGCCACCGGCGACCCCTTGGCCTTTCGCTGGGCAACCTCTTCCACAAGAGCCGCGTCCAGTTGCAATTCGCCGTCGATCTTGAGTTGGCCCTGTTTGGCCTGGGCTAGTCGTGTTGCGTCGATGACCTTTTGTACCGAAGGGCTGTAGGCCGATCCCCTGGTTGAGAAACTCAGCATGGCCACGATGGGTTCGACGCCCAGTAGGGCGAGGCAGGCGGCGGCGGCAGATACGGCGATGTCGGCCAATTGTTCGGCCGTCGGCTCGGGCACTACGCCGGTGTCAGCGAAGATCAACGAACCGTCCATGCCGAGATGTGGCACCTGGGTGACCACAATGCTGCAGGCACTGATGGTTTTGTTGCCTTCTGCGCAACCTACGAAGAACAGGGCGCTGCGGATGGTGTCACGAGTGGGACCATTGCTGCCGGCCACCATGCCATCGACCCGTTGCTGGCCGACCATGGCCCCACCGTAGTACACCGGATGTTGAAGGAGTTTTTCCGCATTGTCTCGGGTCATGCCTTTGTGTTTGCGTTGCTCGTAAAGGACCTCCACATACCGGCCCCGCTGGCCGTCGGTCAGATGGTTTACGACTTCAGCGCCCGACAAGTCCAAGGCGAGTTGCCGGGCGTTGGCCTTGATTTTGTCTTCATCGCCGAGGAGCACCACCTTGGCGTAGTTGCGGGCAAGAACTTCACCGGCAGCCTGCAGGACTCGCGTGTCTTCGCTTTCCGGTAGTACGATGCGTTTGTTTGCCTTGACGGCTCGTTGGATTATCCTCTCTATGATGGAGTGGGTCATTATGTTTGCCCTTCTGGAGGTACAGGGATACAATGCTGCGGTCGCGGCCGCGCCCTTGAACCGGCCGATATTAATCATCGTTGGTAAGGTTGTCGAGAGATATGGACCATCACCACCACCATTTTCTAGAAAAACTCCAGGTACAACTTGCTGCCGTTGCTGCCCTGGTCGTAGTGTACTTGGCCCTCGGGCCAGTACTGGGCTGGTGGGACCCGCAGTGGCCAACTATCTTTGTTCCATCGGCGAGTTTTGCTCAATTGGCCGGTTTTGCGGGGATTATATGGGTCTTGGCTGTCGCCTGCTCGCTGGTGACGGTCTCATCGCGCCCGGAGGGAGCGTTGCTTGCCGCCCTCTTGGGTGCTGCAGGCGTTAGCCTGCACTCGGCGCCCATGCGCGCTGCTTTGTGGCGTTATGAGGAGGGTCAGGGGGTGTTGTTTGCCTTGCTGATTGGCGAAGTGGTGCTGCTTGCGGTGGTGTTGTCGGCGGCTGAGTTGGTGGTTTACATTGTGCGAAGTGGCGTGGCGCACTGTCGGCCCGGGTGGATGTGGCCGGGGCGCGTGCCTCCGGCCGGCTGGAGGGCGGGCGGTGATGTGGGCTCGGATGTGCCGCGGCTGGCCATCGCTGGATTCCGTGCGATTCTCGTACAGGCCTGGTCAGCACTGAAAA
>JASLZV010000018.1 GCA_030754715.1 Phycisphaerae bacterium | reverse complement strand
CGGAGGGATCATCCAGGCGTCGGTATTCCTGCCCGTGGTGTCCCAGGAAGAACAGCGCCTCGTCTTGCGATTTTGGATTCGTGGTAGATGCTCCAACATAATCTTCTCCTATGGATTCAGCCGCGCCTTTGTCGTCCGCCGGGGCGGCGGTCAGCGCCCCATGCAAGTGCCATATAAGCAGATTCCTTCCCAGTATGCCAACTTCAGCGCAGTACGTAACACCGCGCCGCAGTTCCCGCGGCGCGGCCGCCAAAAGAGGGCGTGAACACCCAAGGCGAATCGGTTATAATTCTCCTGCGCCTGCGTTGTTACGACAATTTTCGTAAGACGTCGGCGGCAAACCCCCGAAGCAGTCGGCTTGCAGCGGCGAAACACCGGCCCTGGAGAACATAGCACATGATTATCGACGTACACCACCACTTGTCGACCGAGCCGGATTATGCCGGGAAACTGGTTGCTGAATGCAAGCGGCTCAAGATCGCCAAGGTCTGCCTCTTTGGGGCCGGAAAAGGGTCCTTCAAGACAGGTACAGCCGGCAATGATGAAGTCAGAAAAGCCATGGAGGAATATCCCGATACCATCGTCGGTTTTGCCTATTTTGATCTGGGCGAAGATCCGCCGAACAAAATCGATGACTTCGTCGCCCAGGGATTCAAAGGCGTGAAGTTCATCAACCCCACAAGAAACTATGATGATAAGGACTTCTTCGAAGTTTACGCGCGGCTTGAGGCCAATGGGCTACCGGCGTTATTTCACCTGGGTATTGTCGCCCGCAGGGCTCACGACAAGGCGTACGACATCAACAACAACCGCCACCGGCCGGTTTATCTCGACACGATCGCCCGGGCGTTCGGCCAACTAAATATCATAGGCGCCCACTTCGGCAACCCGTGGTACGAAGAGGCTGCAATGGCTTGCCGGTGGAACCCAAATTTGTACTTCGATCTGTCCGGGTCCACTCTCAAATGCAAACCGTCGGCCTTCCTGGGCCAACTGCTGTGGTGGACGCCCAAGACCCGTTACCGCGACCCACAAGGCAGGCACGCTTGGGAAAAGATCGTCTTCGGGTCGGATGTCCCGTGTGATGAGATCGAAGATGTGTTGAACGACTACAAGAAAGTGATGACAAAACTGAAACTGCCGCAGAAGATCCAAAAAGAAGTTCTCGGCGGTACGGCAGCGGGGATTCTTGGCCTCCAGGGGGAGCAGGCCGCAACATAATCACCGGTTTGCTTCCAATCAACGCAGGAGCGAGAAATCATGTACAAAGAAGTTAAAACCGCCGAAGCGTTGGGATACCTGGCCACCAAGCCGACGATGATCATCACCACGCTGCATGAGTCCAAGGTCGTCAATGCGGGGGTATTCGGGGCATACACGAACCTCTCTGCCACGCACGTGGGCATTGCTATTGCAGCCTCTCATCATACATACGCCAACATTCTCCGGGGGGGCGAGTTCGTTATAAACGTACCCGGGGCGAATCTGGTGAAGAAGATCGCCATCCTGGCCTCGCCGATCCCAAAGGACAAAAGCGAGGTGGACGAGGCGGGCCTTACCACCAAGGCCGGCATCACCATAGAGACGCCATCCATCGCCGAGTGCGTTGCGTCGGTGGAGTGCAAGTTCGACAAAGAACTGCCCATCGGCGTTCACAGTTTCGTAGTCGGCGTGGCCTGCGGCGGATGGATCAAAGAGGAGTTCCTAGACACCGACGGCAAGATTGACATCTTCAAAGCCCGTGTAATAAAAGACTTCAAGTATCCCCAGCCGCTTTACGTGCTGCCTGGTGAAGTGGTCCACGGTTGATCGACCATCAGAAGCGAAAAGAAGGTTTCAGAAAAGTGGGCAGGAAACTCTTCATGAACGCCGTCGCCAGGAACAATTCTTCAGGGCAGACGGTGTTCGGTACGGGGACGTCCATAGCATGCCAGGATCTGATGGAGGAAGTTGGGGTATTCTTTCCCGACGCCCACCTTGATCCGGAAAAGATGACCGCTCTGGCGATCTGCGGCTGCACGATTCTCGGCTTCGACGTGGTGATGCCGCTATTTTCGGTTTGTCACGAAGCCGCCGCCATGGGCTGCAACGTTGACTGGGGCGGGGTCGATCTCATGCCCGAAAGCGGCAAGTGCATCTTTGAGGATCCGAACGACATAAAGATCCCAAACGATTTTCTGAAGCGCCCCGGCTGCAGCGTCCCGCTGAAGGCTATTTCGCTTCTAAGGAAACGTCTCGGCGATGACGCCGCCGTTTGCGGCAAGGTTTTCGGCGGTTGGACACAGAGTTATCACTACTTCGGTCTGGAGAATTTTCTGATTACCACCATAGAAGACCCCGACAAGACGCGGCGGATTCTCCAGCGGCTTATACCCGTCACCGTTCAGTTCGCCAACGCGCAGATAGACGCCGGGGCCGACTGCGTACTGCTGGGAGACCATGCCACGCGAGACCTATGCAGCCCGAAGGCATACGATGATTTCGTCAAGCCGCTGCACAGCCGGCTGGCCGAGGAAATCAATGCCCCTGTGATCCTGCACATATGCGGCGACACGAGCGACCGCATCGGCATGATCGCCCAGACTCATCTGGACTGCTTTCATTGGGACACGAAGACCGGAACGCACCGGGAGGTGCGCAAACTGGCCGGTGACAGGCTCTCGCTCATGGGGGGGATCAGCAACTTCAGGCTCCTGAGAAGCACTCCCGAGCAGATCGCCGACGACGCTGCAGCCGCTGCCGGGAGCGACATGGATATAATCGGCCCCGAGTGCGCGATTCCGCTGACAACACCACTGGCGAACCTCAAGGCAGTGGCCTCGATAGGACGACGCGCGCGGCAATAGCACCCCGCAAAGCAATATGACCTGCCGCGGGACATTTGCTTTAGGCTCCGTCTGAAAACTTCGGCGCAGGTCGCTATGGCCGCTGCTTCAATCCCGATAGCCATCCTGCCGGCGGACAGTCTCGATGAAGGCCAGCATGTTCTCCAGGGGCACGTCGCCCTGTACCGAGTGGGCCGGGGCGAAGATGTAACCACCCTGGCGCCTCAGTTCCAGCAGCCACCGCGTCTCGTTGCGCACGTCCTGGGGCGTGCCGTAAGGCAGCGTCCTCTGCGTGGACAGACCGTCGTAGAAGGCCGGCCGCGATACTTTTTCAGCAGTGCCTCCACGTCCATCACCTCCGGCTGGAACGGGTTGAAACAGTTCAAGCCAATGCCGATCAGGTCGTCGAACAGTTCGTCCACGTCGCCGCAGGAATGGATTGAAACAAACTTGCCGGCGTCCTTAACCACGCCATACATCCGCTTCAGTTGTGGACAGATAAACTCCCGCCAGAACGCCGGCCCCATCTGCAGGCCACACTGCTGACCCCAATCATCGCCAAAGTGCACCGCGTCAATGTCATACTCCAGGGCCTTGCGAATCTGCGCGATGTTGTAATCGGCTATGGCGCCCATCAGTTCACGGACGAAGCCGGGATTTTCGATGAAATCCAACATCAGGTTTTCCATGCCCCGCAACGTCCAGGCCCGCTCATAAAGAGAAAAGCCGATATTGAACACCCGCAGCCCGTCGCGTCCCGACCCGATGGCTTTGGACATGCCCTCGAAATAGCGAAGATCGGCCGGATCCGGGAAGGTGTAACCCTTCAGCGTCGGTGCGCCCAGAACACAGCCGCTGACTACGCCGATGTCGGTAAAGAACCCGATACTATGTCTAAAGTGCAGAAGATGTCCCCGCAACAGATCGTCCCGTCCGCAGGCTGCAAGTTTCTCCCTGGCCTCTGTCGTGAACCCGAACGCCCACGGCACGTACGGCGGCTGCGTTCCTTCAAGGACTATCCGCACAATTTCGCGCCGGGTCATTGGTCTGTTCCTCTCATCGGCCATAAGACTACCAGTAAATCGATCACGCTAGGGCAGCCTACAGCGCCACAGCCGGCACGGTGCGTGAAACCCACGCCTAGATCGGTTACGATTCTGAAATTGTCCCGAGGCTGCGGGATCGGGCAGGACACTGAGGCGGCTATCGTGAACAGTAAACAGCGCGTACTTGCAGCGGCCGGTTGTGAGCAGCCGGATCGCATCCCGATAGACTTCTGGGCCGTGGGCGAGGTCTTCGACCGCCTGGCGGACGAACTGGGCGTTGCGGATACCGAGGGGGTTCTGCGGAAATTCGACGTGGACGTCCGCTACTTTCGCGGTCCCGGCGCCGCCAATTATGCCTCCGAGACCGCCGATGAGACATTTGAGGATCAATGGGGCGTTCGGCGCCAGTGGCATTGTGTGACGGGGCAACGAAAAGACGGGCGGCCCTATACGTGGCGGTACAAGCATCTGGTTCACTCCCCGCTGGCCGAGGCGCAGGGCATCGCGGACATCGAAAAACACCCATGGCCCGATCCTCAGCAGTGGGACTACTCAGGCGTCAAAGCCGCCTGCGAAGCCATTGTCGATATGGGCCGCGCGGTGATATTTGGCGGCGACCGGCTGGACCGCACCGCGCAACTCAAGGCTGCGATGTACCTGCGCGGTATGGAGCAGTTCATGGCCGACCTTGCGCTTGAACCGGCAATGGCCGAATGCCTGCTGGAACACATCACGGCATACTATCTGGAGTACAATCGCCTGGTTTTCGAAGCCGCCGCCGGGGGCATCGACATATTCTTCATGGGTGACGACATGGGAACCCAAAACTCCACGTGGGTGTCCATCGATATGTATAAGCGGTTCTTCAAGGAGCGCTTCAGTCGGTTCAATGAACTGGCCCACAGTTTCGACGCCAAGACGATGTGTCACACGTGCGGGCGGGTCACCGACATCGTCGGCGAATTTGTTGATGCGGGGCTCGATATCCTCCAGTCGCTCCAGCCCTCGGCCATGGGGCAAGACTTTGGGCAGCTCAAAAGCCGGTTCGGGGGGCACCTCTGCTTCCAGGGTGGCATCGACATTCAGAAGATCCTGCCCCACGGCAGCGTCGCGGACGTCCGCCGCCATGTGCAGCGGGTCGCCAAAACCATAGGAGCCGGCGGGGGATACATCTTCGGCACCGCTCACAACATCCTCCCGGATGTCCCCACGGAGAACATCCTCGCGCTGATCGACGCCTACCACGAGTTCGGGCCTTACGCCTGAGACAGCCGGGGGGGCATGTTCCACCCGAACACGAGACGCTTCAGGCGTAAAGGCCGTTGTGATGATATACTCTTGCTCATGCGGCGATTTGTTGACCTGCACACCCACTCCACCGCCTCCGACGGAGCGTTTCCGCCGGCGGAGGTGATCCGCCTGGCCGAGGCGCAGCAGCTGGCGGCTGTTGCTTTGACCGATCACGATACAGCCGCGGGGCTAGCCGAGGCCCGCGTGGCGGCTGGGGAGTTTCCCCAGTTATGCTTTGTGCCGGGCATTGAATTGTCGGCAAAGTTTTCACCGGGCACCTTGCACATCATCGGGCTGGGCATCAACGATCAGGCGCCGGCGCTGCGCCGGCTGACCCGGCAACTGGTAGACGCCCGCAACGACCGCAATCCCAGGATCATCGCGAGGCTCCAGGAGATGGGGCTGGCGATAGAGATGGATGACGTGCTGGCCGTTGTATCGCCCGGGGCGGGCCGGTGGGGCGGTGAGATTGTCGGGCGAGTTCACATCGCCGAGGCCCTGCGGCAAAAGGGACAGGTCCGCACAACGCAAGAGGCGTTCGACCGCTACATCGGCAACGGTGGTCTGGCGTATGTGGACAAGGAACGGCTTGGCCCTGCGGAGGTCATCAGCGCCATCCACGAGGCCGGCGGGCTGGCCGCCCTGGCCCACCCGATGCAGTTGCAGTGCGATAATAGCGCCCAACTGGAGCGTGTCGCCGGCGACCTGAAGGCAGCCGGTCTGGACGGTATCGAGGTGTACCACAGCGACCACAGCCACACCAAGACCCGCCTTTACATGGACCTGGCAAAGCGACTGAAACTGGAAGTCGGCGGCGGGTCGGACTTTCACGGTCATGTCAAGCCTAACGTACGATTGGGCCGCCCGAGCGTACCGATAAGCGCACTTGGAAAAACCGTGTCTCAGCGGTTACTTGGCAGTCGTTAAGTGGACGACCTCCGCCAAAAGATGCACAGGGAAGCGCGGCCTACAGATGCTGCTCCGCACCCGCCGGTCAGATCGTCCTGATCACCCCAACAACGACGCCTTGGATATCGACCTGATCGACGTAGATCGCCTCGAAGTTGGGATTGGCCGGCTGGAGGCGGATGCGATCTTTTTCCTTGTAGAACTTTTTCAACGTAGCCTCGTCGTCTTCCAGCAGGGCCACTACGGTCTGTCCGTTTCGCGCGGTATTGGTGCGGCGGCATATCACGTAATCCCCGTCGCGGATTTGCTCATCAATCATGCTATCTCCAACAACCCGCAGCGCGAACGTGTCGGAGGAGTGCATGAATATTTCGTTCAGGTCCAGGCTCTGACGGTCCTCAACAGCCTCGATAGGTTGGCCGGCTGCGATTTGCCCCACCAGAGGCAGCCGTACCGACGATTCGTCAGGAAACTCAAAGTGATGGGAAACCTGTAAAGAGCGAGCCTTGTGTTTGGGGCCGCGGAGCAGCAGGTCCTTTTTTTCGAGGGCCGCCACGTGCTCGAACACCGTGACCTTTGTTAGCCCGAGGTAGTCTCCGATCTCCTGCATCGTCGGGGAAAAGCCGTTGCGGATACGAGAGTCGCGAATGTATCGCAGGATTTCCAGTTGTCTCGGTGTGACGGTTTCCATGGGCGTTCTCCTGATTCTGTCGGCTGCCGGCATCTCCAGCGGCGCCGATCCGTCCGGCAACCAATTGGACCACACCGGCCGCAGGCATTGCCACGTCGTCCACAGCCGCCGAGCCGGTCACCAATGCCTGCACATTGTCGCGACAACGCCGCAGCCACACCAGCGGGGTCCAGGCCGCCTTCAGCGCCTGCTGGAATCCACGCATAAACCCGACCGACACCAGCGGCCGGGAAACCGTTCCGCCGCAGGCCCTCTGCCACCGCACGCCAGCCGGACCAAGGCTCACCAATGGCACCTCGACACGGCCGCTGCCAGCCATCCGGACCACCGCCACCTCGGGCGCATCGTGCGTCACCAGCCTCGACCCCTCCGGCCAAGTGCGAACAAAATTACCACCGGGGCCCCACTGGCACACCGCCGGGTCGCTCATATTGCCACTGCCTTTCTTCCCAGCGTTGGCCGTGGCGGCATTACATATTCGGTACCTGTTCGGTTCATATGTTATGCTAACATCGACCAAACGTCAAGGGCGGCATGAGGTTTTTTATTTCTTTCTTTCAACGAATTTCGGCAGGGCCGCCAAGACGTAATCACTCTCCCCGCCTCGCCGCATAGGCACAAAATATTCTGTCTCGGTCGGCCAAACACCGCAATTTATTGTTAGAGATAGATCGGCAGCCGAACTCGGAGAACAAGAGAAAATGCCGCCACGCAGCGGAGCAGCACGGGGCGTAGATTCGCGGCGGTTCATTGCCACCCCCCCGCAGAAGTCAGAGATGCGTTATATCGCAAGCCGCCGGGCGCGTTACGTTACATCCCAGGCGGCCGGCGAGTGTCGAATCGCTAAGCTCCCCGGAATCGCCGAGGTTCGTCAAAGTGATGCCGAGTCATCGTTCTGGTCTTCGTCCCGTTTTCGCGATCGGCGGGCCTCGATCATCCGTCGCAGATACCGATTCTCGCGCCACGTGGCCTCCAGGTCGAACGCCAGGTACCGCACTTCCATTCTCAGGTTGTCCAGCGCTTCTTCGGTGCGGCGGTCGGGGGGACAGGGGTGGGATACGTACAGGCCCTGCTGACCATGGGGAAGTTCATCACCCACAAACTGCGTGGCCTTCATTAAATCGCTTATCTCCGCAAGTTTTTTTCGGATGACCACCTCGTTCATGGCAGTGTCCTCCTAGTGGCGCGGCCCTCACACGCATATTATAGCAGAAAGGCCCGGATTTGCCAAGGTACATTTCCCACCTGTACACGCAGTGGAAGAATTTTCATCCGTCCGGGCAGATGTTTCCATTGTCCTGGCCGGACACTAGAATAGGCGCACCAGTGGACGGGCAACCGTAAGGCTTCTCCACGCGCGGCGTCGGTCAAGCAGCGGAAGGGCGGGAAAACCGGTCATGGCTAACTCGCAGCATGAAATTCCTTTGATACTTGCTTCCAGCAGTCCGCGGCGGGGCGCCCTGCTTCGTCAGGCGGGGATAGCCTTTGGGGTAGCCTCCCCGCCGTTTTGTGAGCCGGCCGGCCTGTTGGCCAATCTGACGCCTGCTCAACAGACCGAAGCGCTGGCGTATTTCAAGGCCCGCTCCGTCCAACGCGACCACCGCGACGCATTCCTGCTGGGGGCCGACACCCTCGCGTCAATCGAAGGGCGTGCGCTGGGCAAGCCGGCCGACGCCGCCGAGGCGCACAGCATGCTCGAATCGCTCTCCGGCACGCGGCACGAGGTGACCACCGGAGTGGCCCTGCTGGGACCCGCCAGGGGGCGCCTCATTGCCTCGGAAACCACCCGCGTCACCATGCGCCGAATGACCGGCTCAGAAATTGACGGGTACGTCAGCTCTGGCGAATGGCGAGGCAAGGCCGGTGCATACGCCTTACAGGAAACAGCCGACAGGTTCATCCGGGATATCAGCGGGAGTTTTTCAAACGTAGTGGGCCTGCCGATAGAACTTGTCACACGGATGATCGATGAACTGCGCCAGCGTCCCAAAGCCCACAAGACAACCTGACAAGCCGCCGGCAACTGCCGGATGCAATCCACCAGACATGCCGATCCCAGCATTACACAACGGCCGCAAGCAGCGCATTTTCCCACTGGCGTGGGCCCTGCTGCTGGTGGCTGCAGCCCTTGCACCGGGCGGCTGCGGAAGTCGGGAGGCTCGGCCGCGCGTCAGGATCGGGCAGTGGATATGGTTCGTGGACGTTGCGGCCACACGCCAAGGGCGCTATCAGGGACTGGCTGGAAGGACCCACTTGGCCGACAACACAGGGATGCTGTTCGTCTATCCCAGGGAAACGGTACTGCTGTTCTGCATGCGCCGCTGCGCGGTGCCCATCGACATCGCCTTCATCGATCGGGACCTGCGTGTGGTGAAGGTCACCACGATGGTGGTCGAGCCAGACCGGGCCGGGCGGTGGGAGTATAGTTCCGATACACCCGCACAGTATGCCCTGGAAGTAGCCGGCGGACTATTTGCCCGAAGGAGGATTCGCCCCGGTGACAAGGTAACTCTTCTTGGAAACATTCCACCGGCAACTAAAGCTGAACCCTAGCCTTGACGATGACGTGGAGGGGCCGACTTCGGCCCGTCGCCATACTCACCTTGGGGACAAACTTGTGTCCGACAAGCCCGTACTGCTGTGGGTGGGGGCGGTTCCCGTGCCGGTTAACGTGCGCGCGGCTGCGGACGACCATTGGCAACTGAGACCGTACCGTCCCGACAAGGCGTTGGCGCCGCAGTTGCGTCAGGCTACTCTAGCGGTCGTATACCCAAACTCCGACGGCTGCAACCCCCAGTACCTGGGAACGGTTCTGATGGAACTTGCCAGCACGCCGGCGGTGGCGATATTTCTGCTGGACGAGCAGGCTGAAGTCGCCCGGCGGATGCTTTCTCGCAGGCGAGGCCAGTTCCTCTGCACCTCGACCACAACGCCTGCCGAGATGCTTGCGGCACATTTTTTGGCCGCCAGGGCCCTCCAGCCGGTGATCGCCGAATTGCGATCGGATCTGCACAACCTTCGCCAGAGCAATCGCAACTCATCGGCGCCAGCGGAAACCATTGACGAGGAAATTCGCCTTGCCGCACGCCTTCAGCGGGACTTTCTGCCTCGCCGCCTCCCGGAGGTCGGGTCCGCTCGCTTCGGCGTACTGTACCACCCGGCAAGTTTTGTCAGCGGCGACATCTACGACATCACCCGTCTGGATGAGACCCACGTGGGGTTCTATGTTGCCGACGCCATCGGTCACGGCATGCCGGCGGCCCTTCTGACAATGTTTATCAAGAAGGCCCTCCAAACCAAACGGGTCTTCGGCAACACTTACGAGATCGTCCCTCCGGAGGTCTCGCTGACCGAACTCAACGAGGACATCTGCGGGCAGGATCTCTCCAGTTGCCAGTTCTGCACGGTTGTATATGCGGTGCTGGATACCGCGGAACTGACAGTAACCTACGCCCGGGCGGGGCACCCCGAACCGATTCTGGTGCGCCGCGACGGCAGCGTAGAACTGCTCGAGGGAGAGGGCTGCCTGCTGGGGGCGATTGAGGGCCAGACGTTCGAGCCCCGCCAGGTTCGGTTGGCAGTGGGCGACCGGATAATCCTGTACACCGACGGAGCCCACGACGCCGTGCGACGGGGATCCGACCGGAAGTTTCACAAGATCCTGGGGGGGCTGCTGACCCTGCCGAAAGAGCAGTTGCTCACCCAACTCACCACTCGTATCGAAGCCGGCAGCGGCCAAGGGCAACCGAGCGATGACATCACTGTCGTGGTGATGGACGTGGAACGCTGATTCACGATCCGGGATAGCACAATAAGCCGATAAACCGGGCGGCTGGCCCCGGGGGGGGACGGGCGGTATCTTTGCGGCTTCTGGTCCCATCCAGCCAAAGGCGCCTTTCCCCAGAGGACTCCTCAACACCGCGGTAAGAACCTATTTTTTAGGGGAGTTTTAGTTGACTGGCAGCCGATCAGATTTATAATTGTGCGGTAATCTCCGCGGGCGGATGGGTTGCCCGTGTGTATTTCAGGCCGGGAGTTTGCCCTGTGATACTTCGCCTGAATAGGGTCCAAGCCGGTGAATGAGGCCGGAGCCAAGCTGGCTCGGTTGGGTACCAGACCCTCGCTGGGGCTGGGACCACCCGGGAGGGTCCGGGCCGGCGGCTTGATAGCGCGCCGGCGATACCGACGGGCCGGGCGGCAAAATGCCGCCTGAGCATCCCGCCGATGCGGCTTGGAAAGTGGGCAAATAGACCCACTTTTTTTGTTGCCGTGACAATTTGATCCCGCGGCCCGAGGCCGCAGGAGGATTAAGGATCGGATATGAACCAGGAACTGCTGCGACTTGTTGACGGGCTGGCCCGCGACAAAAACATCGACCGCGAGGTCATGCTGGATGACCTGGAAGCGGCGATGCTGTCGGCCCTCCGCAAGGCCAACCCGGACTGCGAAGATGTCGAGGTCTCTATCAACAGGGAGACCGGCGACATCGCCGCAACCGTGGACGGTCGGGAGATGAGCGTGCGCGCCTTGGGGCGTATTGCCGCTCAGACCGCCAAGCAGGTCATCATTCAGCGCATCCGGGACGCTGAACGCGGCAGCATCTATGAGGAATACCTGGAAATGAGAGGCCAGATCGTCACCGGACGCGTGTCGCGGTGGGAAGGCCGATCCCTGGTAGTGGAACTCGGTCGAATCGAGGCTTTTCTGCCGAAGTCCGAACAGATCCCCGGCGAATCCCACAAAGCCGAAGATCGCCTCCGGGCGATGGTCCTGGACGTCAAGGAAAAGCCCAACCAGGTAAAGATCACACTCTCGCGAAGCCATCCCGATTTCATCCGGACATTGTTTGAACTGGAGGTGCCCGAGGTAAGCGAGGGAATCATCGAGATCAAGGCGATGGCCCGCGAGGCCGGCTACCGCACCAAGGCAGCCGTTAACAGCCTGGACCCCAAGGTTGACGCCGTGGGGGCCTGCGTGGGGATTCGCGGCAGCCGCATCCGAAACATCGTCGATGAACTCGGCGGTGAGAAGATCGACATCGTCCGCTGGAACGACTCGTCCAAGATCCTGATTGCCAATGCCCTCAAGCCGGCTGAAGTCACCGAGATCACCCTGTGCTTTGAACTGGGACGAGCCACCGTCGTGGTCACGGACGACCAGCTCTCGCTGGCCATCGGCAAGCGCGGGCAGAACGTGCGTCTGGCCGCCCGGCTGACCGGCTGGGACATCGACATCCTCACCCCAGACGAGTTCAACACCGGCCTCGACGTGCTGGAAAAGGCGCTGCGCAAGATCGACGGTGGAGACTCCACGGTGATCGATCAGATCGTCGCCATGGGCATGGTTAACGTCCTTGACGTGGAAGAAGTGGGCCCAGACCCGCTACTCAACGAACTCAAACTGGACGAGGATCTGGCGCGAAGGATTGTGATCACCTGCTCCGAGGAAGCCAGGCGGGTAGCCGAAGAAAAGGAACGCGCCGAAGCCGAAAAGGAAGCCCAGGCTGCCGGTCAATCGCAGGAGGCCCCCGCAGGCGAGCAGTC
>JASLZV010000189.1:352-4549 GCA_030754715.1 Phycisphaerae bacterium | reverse complement strand
GCCTCGTTGGTTTGCAGCACCGGGTCAAGTCCCGTATTATACCCGCTTAGCGCAGCCAGACCAGCACCAAGGTCGGCATCGGATACCGCTTCGTTAGATACCTCTTTCCAGCGAACGATGACAACAGGCCAGACACTAATGGAGATGTACGCGGCGATGCGCCGGCGGTTTGGACACCAGGGGTGGTGGCCCACTGCGGCGTCGCCCGGACCCGACGACGGCGCGCTGGAAATCTGCCTCGGAGCCATCCTGACCCAGAACACCAACTGGAAGAACGTCGAAAAGGCCCTGGCCAATCTCTGCCAGGCCGGCTACACGAGCGTCTCGGCGATCCATGCCAAATCCCACGCAAAGTTGGCCGCGTTGATCCGCCCGGCGGGATATTTCAATGTTAAAGCCAAACGCTTGAAGAACTTCATCACTCACGTATATGAGGCCGTCGGCGACGACATCAAGACCTTTCTGGACCGGCCCACGGCTGCCCTGCGCGAGGAGTTGCTTTCGATTAACGGCATCGGGCGGGAGACGGCTGACAGCATGATCCTCTACGCTGCCGGCAAGGCGACATTCGTTGTCGATGCCTATACGGTTCGCGTCCTGACCCGCCACGGCCTGTGCGCGCCGGAAGACGACTACGAGGCCGTAAAGGAAGTGCTGGAATCGTCGTTGCCGCAGGACGTGGCGTTGTGGAACGACTTCCACGCGCAGATTGTGGCAGTCGGCAAAGAGTACTGCCGCCCTCGGCCTCGTTGCGAGCGATGCCCGCTGGAACCTTTCCCACACGATCCGATGGCGGGCACGAATCAGGTCTGAATTTCGAGTTTCAACTTTTCGTCCGCAATGCCCTGCCGGTCCTCGGAGCCCGGCTGCCAAGCGGCCAGATATTGTTGGCGCAGACGGACGCGGGTAGGTTGGGGCAGGTCGCTGAAGGCCACCACGCGGTCGCGGCCGGTTTCCTTGGCAACAAGCAGCGCCTGGTCGGCACAATATTTCAACATGGACGGGTCGCCGATCTCCGCGTTAGCGGGGAAGGTCGCGATTCCAATAGACACGGTGATGTGAATTATCTGGCCATGCACGATAAACTTTCTATTGCATACGTGCTTGCGAATCCTTTCGGCGAATTTTCGCGCCTGCCTGTCGCCGCCGTTTGGCAAGAGGATGCTGAATTCCTCCCCGCCTGAGCGCGCGACCACGTCGGACTCACGCACGGTCTGAGTCAGAATCACCGCCAGTTCCTTGAGCACATAATCACCGCTGGGATGGCCATGTGTATCATTGACCATCTTGAAGTGTTCAATGTCCAACATCAGGAAGCTCAGCGTGTTTCCATATCGCTTGGCAATCTTGAATTCGTGGTCGAAAATCTCGGCGAACGAGCGAACGTTCTGGACGTGCGTGAGCGAGTCGGTAGTGCACAGGGCACGAAGTTGCTCATTGTCGCGCCGCATACGCGCCATCAGTTTTCGCTCGCGCTGCAGGGCTCGCTCGAACGCTGCCCTGGAGGTGCTGAGTTGGTCGTAGAGTTCCTTGATCCGCAACATGGCCCTTATGCGGACCCGTATCTCCGCCACGGAAGTCTGCTCGGAGATCACGTCGTCGGCGCCGCTATCGAAGAGTTGGCACCGCAATGCCTCCGCCGGGTCGCTGACGATGATGATCACCGGTAGGTACGCCGGCGGCGAAACGCTTCGCAGGACGTTCGAAAGGTCGGTGTCAATCGATTCATCCAGGGGCACCTGCAGGATGGCCAGGTCTATCCCTTGACTCTTAACGGCCTTGAGGGCCTTGATTTCATCGCAGGCCTCGATCACCCGCCCCCCTTCGGTGCACAGGGCGGGACGAAAGCCCCCGGGCTGCACCGGGACCGGGGAAAATAGCAGGATGCGCGGGTTGCTCAGACAGCCTAGCCTGCTCATATCCTGTGTCTCTCCCTGGACCTCGCGTGGTCTAGTTTCTCTTACCATGTACATATACTGAAGTTACGTGGATATAGTCCGGGGGCCTCGAAGACCCCCGCCTAAGAGGAACGTAAGATACGATTGCCGCCAGACCAAACCCAGCGGCAACACAGCGGCAACACAGCCGCACCCAGACCCGTCCGTCGGAACTATTGAGTTAGTATTGCCCCCGATTGGCATATCATTATAATGTCCGCAGATGTCGGTCTAACCGGGTCGCAGGAACGAACCCAAGGAGGGAAGGAATACAGCCCATGGCCATATTGGGCGGAAAAGCCATCGTAGCCCAGTCCGGCGGTCCGACCGCCGTCATCAATTCCAGTGCGGCCGGGGTGATCCAGACCTGCCTGGAAAACCCCAAGGTTTTCACCGCCGTGTACGGCGGCCTCAACGGCATCCTTGGCGTGCTGAAGGAAGAGTTGTTCGACCTGGGAGCCGAGGCCCCGGCGGAAATCGACCGGCTCCGTCGCACCCCAAGCGCCGCATTGGGCAGTTGCCGGCACAAACTCAAGGATCTCCAGACCGACCGTACCGACTACGAGCGGATACTGGAAGTGTTTAAGGCCCACGACATCCGCTACTTTTTCTACATCGGCGGCAACGATTCGATGGACACAGCCGCCAAACTGGGCCAACTGGCCGGCCAGATCGACTACGACATGATCGCCATGGGCGTTCCGAAAACCATCGACAACGATCTGGCCTGCACGGACCACTGCCCGGGATACGGGTCGGTAGCCAAGTACAACTCGACGGCCGTCATGGAAGCCGGTCGCGACACCGACGCCCTTTACACGCACGACACCTGCACGATCCACGAAGTAATGGGCCGAAACGCCGGTTGGATTGCCGCGGCGACGGGACTGGCGCGCCGCCGGAGCGAGGATGCCCCGCACATCATCCTCCTGCCGGAGGTTCCGCTGGTCATACACAAGTTTGTCGATGACGTCAAGGCGTGCCTTACGGAATTCAATCGCTGCTTCGTCGCCTGCGGCGAGGGGGTAAAGACGCCCGACGGTAACTATCTTGCCGATGCAGGCGGAAACTTCGCAAAAGACAGTTTCGGGCATACCCAGTTGGGCGGAGCGGCCGATGCCGTTCGCGCCATCATCGAAAGTCGGGTCGGCATAAAGGCCCGTACAAACCGCGCCGGGACCGCGCAGCGAGTGGCCATGCACTTCGCCAGCAAGACCGATGTGGACGAGGCGTACATGGCCGGAGCTGCCGCCGTGCAGGCGGCCATGAAGAGCATCAGCGGAAAGATGGTTACGCTGGAACGCCTGAACGACGGCGGCAAGTATGCCTGCACCACCGGCCTGGCCGATCTGGAAGAGGTCGCCAACGGCGAGAAGAAGCTTCCGGCGGAATTCATTGACTCGAACGGTACGGGCGTGACCGACGCCTTCCGCCAATACGCCCTGCCGCTGATCGCAGGCGAGGCGCCGGTGGAAATAGGTCCCGACCACCTGCCAATCTACACCCGCCTGGCAAGGAAACCCGTGCCGAAAAAGACTGGCACGGAGTACGATGTCCGCTAAGGGTGGAGGGACAGGCCGGCGGCAGGATGCTTCTGAAGTATTCGCAATGCGCGTTACGCGAGGCTCAGCATGCTGAAGTTTGACGTATATCGCAACGGCAAGCCGGTCAAACAGATCGATCTGTCCGGGGCATATGCGTTCGGGCAGGACGCGATTCCCGTGGCCGCGGACCTGAGAACCTCCGAGGGCCAGATCACGTGCATGAAGCGCATGCCGGGCGCGGCCGGTCTGGCTGTCATGTGGGACCTGGGCTCAGTGGGCACTTTCCTACTGCCCACCACGCGGCTGCTCGACCGCAACAGACCCTACAATCTCTGCGTCGAGTTGGCGCGGGCGCAGATGTTCCGCATCATTCAAAAACGCGAGGATTGGAGGCTGTTCGACTACGACGACGCTCGGGAACTCAACCGCCAGTTCGCCGCGACGCGAGCGAAGTTCGTCCAGACGCTGCAGGCCACCAACCCGGCCAAGGCGTCCCAACTGGCGTGCGAAGCGCTGTCTGAAGGCATCACTCTCGGTGAGAAGATGTCCCTGTTCCATGCGAACATTTTCCTGAAACGCCGCAAGGCTTCCGCCCAGACGGCTACTCGCACCAGTTTCGGCGCGATCGTCAATCTGGACGCCGACACGGAGATGTACCGGACCCGCCTGCATGAGGCCACCGATTTCCTGAGCATCCCAATGGCTTGGCAGTTGCT
>JASLZV010000189.1:0-342 GCA_030754715.1 Phycisphaerae bacterium | reverse complement strand
AGTTGCTGGAACCGAAGGAGCAGGAGCATCGGTACGTTCAGATTGATTCGTGGATCAACTTCGCCACCCACGCTCACAAGCCCATCCACGCAGGCCCGCTGCTGAGTTTCGACAGCCAACATCTGCCCGACTGGCTATACATCTGGGAACACGACTACGACACGCTGCGCGATCTCATCTACGAGCACGTGCAGCGCATAGCCAGCCGATACAGCAAGCAGGTGCAGGTCTGGAACGTCGTGTCGGGCATCCACGCCAACAACAGTTTCAACCTCAGTTTCGAGCAATTGATGGAACTGACACGGATGTGCTGCCTGCTGGTCAAGAAACTCTCTCCCCATG
>JASLZV010000188.1 GCA_030754715.1 Phycisphaerae bacterium | reverse complement strand
CTCAAGCCCGGCGAGCGGATGATCGTCAGCGACATCGTGCTGAACCGCCCGCTGCCGGAGTCATCCCGGAACGACCCCGACCTCTACGCAGCCTGCATCGGCGGGGCGCTGCTGCGAGACGAGTACCTCCAGGCCATCCGCGATGCCGGATTCAGTCGCATCGAAATGCTCGACGACCGCACCTGGAACACGGCCCATGCAGGGGACGACCTGACCACCGGCGGCGCCAACGACATGTGCGGCGTGGCCGCCAGCATCACCGCGCTGGCCAGAGCGTAGCAGGGGCCTGTCGCTGAATCCGCCTGGCAACGCGCCGCTGGTTCAGCCGAATTCTAGACGCAAACAGGAATCAACCAGAACTGTCATCATCATGAAAGCGCCCTTCGGGTCCCCCTCAGGCAACGGCCCATAATTGCTGGGGCCACTTTGGCCAGCCGATTATTGCAACGCCGACACACCGGCCATTGCACTCCCGGATTTCGCCGGTATTGCCGACCGGTTGGCTTTGCCTTAGAATTGCGGCCATGAGGCACGTGCGGAATGCAAATCAAATCCGACTCTGCGCGGCCCTTACGCTGGCAATCGTTCTGTCGGCGGCCCGGCCGGCGTTTTGTGCGGCCAGTGCGCCGACCGCCACCGCCTCCCGGCCAGCCGACAAGTTGTCGGGGGATTCTACCGCCAACCCACCAAACGTCTCCCAGGCCGCCATTGGACTGACCCGCCGCGAGCGGATGGCCCTGGCGAAGATCCGCGACGGGCAGACGTCGCTGGACGAAACCGCATTCTATTTGATGCTGGCGCGGACCCGGCGGCTTGCAGACGACCAGGCGGCCGCCAAAAGCGAGTTCCCTGATCTGGAGACCCCGGCCATCGGCAACCTGAGCGACTACCCCAGCCGCTACCGGGCGCAGAAGTTGCGGATGATGGTGCGGGTGTACACCTGCCGCAAAATCGTCAGCGGTGATCCGAACCTCCACCCACAGCCCGCCTGGGGCAAGGGCAAGATCCTCTGGCGGATGCACGGTTATCATGCCTCAATCGCTTCGGGTAAAATCGAAGATGTAATCATTTTTTCCCTGGTAGACCCAACGGCGGCGCTGGGCAAGCCCGTCTCTGTCAACGACTACGGCGAGGCGCTCTACAGCCGGGGGGGGCGTGAGTTGAAACTGACCGGCCTGTTCTACAAACTGCTGCGGGCCGAAGCCGAGAGCAGCAAGCCGGCGTCCCCCCTGTGGCGGGACTATCCGGTCGTGCTGGGATACTACCTGGAGCGGGCCGCCAAGTCCGCCGATCGCACCCCGCCGTTTCTGACGGCGGCCATCGCACTCTTGGTGGTGCTGGCGTTTGGGTTCATAATGATGAAGCGGCATGTCAGGCGACTGCGGGGCGGGGCGCCCGGAAGGGCCGAGATGCCGGCTTACCAGGCAACGCGCGATAGCAACCGGCAGCAAAGCCGCACTGATTATCACGACGACAAGGACGGTTGTACCGGCCCGGTCGATCCGGATCTGGTTGACGCCGTCCAAAAGCACACAACTGAAAGGCAGCAGTCCGATGGAATGGATAGTAAGAATTAAACTCGGCTACCGCAGCTACGACGTGCGCATAGCCGGCGGACTGCTCGAAGCGCTCGGGGCGGCCGCCGCCGCTATGGAGAACGTCCACCAGGTGGCGGTCATCTGCGATTCCAACGTCGCGCCGCTGTACGGGACCCGGGCCGTGGGGTCACTGGAGGCGGCCGACGTATCGGCCACGCTGATCCCCTTTGACTCCGGGGAGGCCAACAAGAACCTCAAAACCTTTGCGGCATTAATGGACTCGCTGTTGGCTATCGAACCCGCGATCGACCGGAACACCGTGGTGGTGGCCGTCGGCGGCGGCGTAACGAGCGACCTGGCCGGCTACGTAGCCGCCAGCGCCCTTCGGGGCCTGCGGTGGCTGTGCTGCCCCACCACCCTGCTGGCCGACGTGGACGCCTCGGTCGGCGGGAAGACGGGCATCAACCACAACACGGCAGGCAAGAACCTTATCGGGGCGTTCCACCAGCCGTCGGGCGTGATGATAGACGTAGAGACGCTCAGAACCCAGCCGGACGACGTAATGAAATGCGGCCTGGCCGAGTGCGTAAAGCACGGGGTGATACGCGAGACGGGCCTGCTGGATTTCATCGAAGACAACGCCGAGACGATCCTGGCCCGCGACACCGAAGTAACGGCCGACCTGATAGCGCGCAACGTGGAAATCAAGGCCGCGGTGGTGGCCGACGACGAGCGGGAGGCCGGCCGGCGGGCCCACCTGAACTTCGGGCATACCATCGGACACGCTATCGAGACGTTGGCCGGCTACGGCAAGACGGTGCGCCACGGACACGCCGTGGCGCTGGGCATGGTGGCCGCCTGTCACATGGCGGTCAAGCGAGGGCTCATCGAGGCCGACGCCGCCGCACGCGTCCGGCGGCTTCTGGAACGACTGGGTCTGTCCGTGCGGCGCAAAGGGCTGGATACCGGGAAAGTTTGGCAAATCATGCAACATGACAAGAAGGCACGCGGCGGGCGCGTGCGGATGATCCTCCCCACGATGCTGGGGCAGGTGGACATCTTCGACGACATCACGCCGGCGGCGGTCGCCGAGGCGGTCGAGGCACTGGCCGCAAAGTAAAACGGGATTATGCGAATTGCAGAAAAACGGAACGACAAACGAAATCAACCTGCACGTTGACATCGCCGGCGTGACTCTGGCCAATCCCCTGATGACCGCCAGCGGAACGTGCGGCTACGCCGATGAATACGCCGACTTCGTGGACTTGTCCCAACTGGGGGCGTTTGTTACCAAGTCGATCACGGCGGCGTCGCGCCAGGGGCACCCGTACCGGCGCGTGGCCGAAACGCGGGCGGGCATGCTTAATGCCATCGGGCTGGCCAACGTGGGGCTGGAGGCCTTCCTGGCCGAGAAGGTGCCCCTGCTGAAGAAACTACAGCTACCGGTTTTTGTGAACGTAGCCGGGGCAACAGTGGACGAGTACGTGGCCGTGGCGGCGGCTTTGGAAGGCGTGGACCCTATCCGCGGCGTTGAGTTGAACATCTCCTGCCCGAACGTGAAGGCCGGCGGAATTCAGTTCGGCACCGACCCCGCCTGGGTCTCGGCCATCACCGCCGAACTGCGCCGGGTGTGCCGCAAAAACATCCTGATCGTCAAACTATCACCCAACGTGACGGACATCACAGCCACCGCCGCGGCGGCCGTCGATGCCGGCGCCGATGCACTAAGCATGATCAACACCTTTACGGCGATGGCGATCGACGTGGAAGAACGCCGCCCGGTGCTGGCCAACGTCACTGGGGGGTTGAGCGGCCCGGCCATCCGCCCCATCGCCGTATACATGGTCCATCGGGTGTATACGCAGGTGGCCCGGCCGGCCGGCGTGCCCATCATCGGCATGGGCGGCATCCAGCATGCCCACGATGCAATTGAGTTTCTGATAGCCGGCGCGACAGGGCTTGCGGTCGGAACGGCACTGTTTGTGGATCCCGCCTGCCTGCTGTCCATCCGCCGTGGCATCGAGGACTATCTCCGCCGCCACAGCTATCACGACATTTCGGAGATCATCGGCACGCTGAAGACCGACCCAGATTGACCGACCTCGCCCGGCGCGGCGGGAAACGGCCGCCGGACGAAGCCCCCCCCCAATCCCTCGGTTGTGCCCGGGGGCGCCGGCGGCGGACAAGCGGGCTTGATTACCTCGGCCGCCGCCGCCTCAACATCACTAGCCCGCCCAAGGCCAGCATCGCCAGCGTTGTCGGTTCAGGAACATGCGCAGCCCCCAGCCCACCGGGCCCAATCGGGTCGTAATTCTGCTGCCAGAGGGCCAGGCCGGCGCTGTCAATCAAGCCATCGTCGTTCCAGTCGGCCATTGCGAAAGTGTTTGCGTTGTCA
Organism: Phycisphaerae bacterium; assembly: GCA_030754715.1. Lineage (GTDB taxonomy): Bacteria > Planctomycetota > Phycisphaerae > SM23-33 > SM23-33 > JASLZV01. The sequence continues at coordinate 644 of JASLZV010000188.1, read as the reverse complement.
CCAAGTGGGTCGTAATTGACCTACCAAATAGCAAGGTCCACCGAATCTACCTTCCCGTCGCCGTTGGCATCGCCGGGTCCGGGGATAATCGCAATCCAGGCCTCATTATGGCCGGAGGGGTTGGTCCCATCGCCGACGATGACGTATCCGTCGGATGAGATTCCCCCACACTTCCCAGAGTCCATCCTGTCAGGTCCAGGCCGACATTGACAAGCACGTCGCCCAAGTTGCGAATGCCGCGGACTTGGTCCCAGATGAACGCCGTGAGGCCCGAGGCCGCTTCACTGTTCCCCACCACGACGGTACCGTCGGCTGAGATGTCCTGCGCGTCGCTGAAGAACCAGCCGCCGGTCAGGTCACCAAGGCCAACAATGCCGCCGGCCTCCGTCCAGCGAAAAGCCTCCGTTCCGGAGGCCGATATGCTGTAGCCAACGACGACAGACCCGTCCGACGCAAGTCCATTCGCACGACTGAAGAAACTCCCGCCGGAAAGGTCGCCCAGGGGGACCATCCCACCGGCGGAAGTCCATCGGAACGCCTCGTCGCCTGAGGTCGACGTGCTACCCCCGACAACGGGCCGGAGTTCGCCTCGAAGGCCGTCAAGAAGTGGCTGAATCGGCAGCAGGTCGGGACGTTGTTCATCG
>JASLZV010000187.1:2163-4615 GCA_030754715.1 Phycisphaerae bacterium | reverse complement strand
TCGAAAACCCCCTCCAGGCCGGTCGATACCACAGCCTTTGCGCAACCGAAATACCCAACTGCCTCGAAACAACCGCCGAATTCAACGGAATCGTGATGGGCATAAAACACAAACAGCTTCCAATCTACGGCGTGCAGTTCCACCCGGAAAGTTTCCTGACCGAAGTGGGGCACAAACTGCTGGAGAACTTCCTGGCCGCTTAGTGTCCTTGCGGGAAACTCAGGCCACGTCGGCATCGAAATACCCCGCCAGTTTCTCCAGCAATCGGGGCACCTCCACGGGTATTCCGCCGTTGCGCAGCGAATGGGTGGCCATGCAGCCGGCCGCCACACTGTACCGGGCTGCAACGGCCGAGGTGGTGATCTTCGCGCCGTGGCGTATATAGTCGAGAAACTCCCGGACAATACTTGGGTCCGCCCCGGCGGCCAAGCGCACGCCGTCGGCCGGGTCTTGGGCGCAATGGACAAGGGCGCCTCTACCTCCGACTCCGATCACTCCGATCCTCAATTCGCCATCTGTATCGAAATGTCTCCCGTCAACAGCTCCGCAATCTCCCAAAGGCCGAGATTCTATCCGCATGGCGGCCCCGTGCTACCTGAATATTGGAAAGAACGTCTTTTTTGGAGCCCTCACCGGCGGCAACGCTCGCGGCAGGCGCACGACTATCAGCCTCTTCGGAGCATCGTATAGGGGCCTTCGGGAATTATGGCTACCCGAGCGTCGGGCTGGGCCTCAAGATACTCGTCGATGGCCCGCTGGGCCCGCGCCTTGGCGTTGCCCGGGCCGAGGATCGGCGCCACCGCAATGTGCCGTTGTGTCTCGGCGGGTATGCCGTCGCTGACAAACCACAATTTCTCGAGTCCGATGCGCTCCAGCACCCTCGTATGTACTTGAAACTCCCACTGGTCCATGCGGGTCTCGTGTGCGTTGGCCTCGATGTCGACCAGGAATCGCCGCCAATCGTTGTCGTACCGGAGCATCAAGTCGGTATAGGCCTTGGAGCCCACCTGCTCGTCGCAGAGAGCAACCACCAGGAGCGTGGAGTGCTCCGCCATCGCCGGCAGGGCGCCGCACATCCCCTTGACGACCTGGTAAAAGGTGCGGTCCAGCGGGTCTCCGCCGCCGTTGGTGATTACCAGGTCGAATCCCGGCTCGTCGGGATCGATCCCGGCCGCGGCCCACTGTGCGACCTGTTCGCATCCGGCAAGATGGGCCTGCTCCAGGTCGCCGCAGTAGATCCCGGCTATCTGGTGGTCGCGCGTGATGGCTACGTTGAACAGGAAATCCACGCCCACCTTGCGGGCTACCTTCAGCGCGATCTCGTGGCAGGGGTTGCCTTGCAGGATGCCCGTGTCGGCGGCGGGGTCCGCCAGGATTCCGAATCCGTGGAATCGCCGGATGGTCCGGAGGTCCACAATCGCCGGGCAGACGCCTTTGCGCCCGCCGGAAAACCCCGCCATGAAGTGCGGCTCGATGAAGCCCGTAACGATGCGGAAGTCTGCCTCCATAAAGCGGCGGCACACGCGCACGGGCGGGTCGTCGCTGATCGTCACCAACGTTTCGGGATCGTCGGCGTGGTGGTCGATGACCTCCACGCGGGACATCACGTCGCCCCCGACCAGGATTTCACGCTCCGCGTCACTGCTGGGGCGGTGCATGCCCGTGCCGATGATGATCACAATTCGGGAATCTTCAATGCCAGCAGTGTTGAGAACCTCCATAATGGCCGGCAGAAACTGCTTGTTGGGTACCGCCCGGGTGATGTCTGAGATCGTGACCGCTGCGCTGGCGGGCTTCTTTGCCCCGACCGTCAGCATCTCCCTCAGCGGTGGACAGCCGATGGGCGCAGACAACGCCGCCGTGACCGCAGCCTCGCCGTCCGCCAGCGGCGGGGGATTCCGCCCGGCCAATACGGTGGCGTCGGCCGGGATGCGAAGTTCCATCCCCTCTGTGCCATAGTGCATCCGAACTGTCTTTGTCTCAGGAGTCAAAAATCTTGCCGGGATTGAGGATATTGTTAGGGTCGAGGGCCTGTTTGATGGCCCGGATCATCTCAATATACGTATCATCCACCACCAGGGGCATGTATTTCTTGCGCTTGTTCCCGATGCCGTGTTCGCCGGAGATCGTGCCACCCAGTTCGGCGGTAAGTTTGTACAAATCGATCAGAATCCGGGGTAGCGTTTGGAGCCACTTGTCCGGCGACCAATCGGGGTTCATCACGGGCGTGGCATGGAGGTTCCCGTCGCCGGCGTGTCCATAGCAGGGAATCTGGACGTCGTACTTCTTGGCCAGTTCCTCCAGGCCGGCGACCATCTTGGGAATGTTGGCGATGGGAACGACCACGTCTTCGAGGCTCTGGTGCGGGCTGACCACCTTGAATGCCTCGGGGATGTTTCGCCGCACCTTCCATATCCGCTCGGAGGTAGTGGAATTGTCGGCTACATACACT
>JASLZV010000187.1:0-2153 GCA_030754715.1 Phycisphaerae bacterium | reverse complement strand
TTCGATCGCCCCTGCGGCTAGGCATTGCTCGCCGATGGTCTCATACTCCCGATCCACCTGCCGGGCGTCGCCTCCATCAACGGTAATCAGCAGCATCGCGCCGGCCTGCTGGTAGGGGATCGACTCGTTGAGGTACTGGCAGGCTGCCTGAACGGAACTGCGGTCCATGAACTCAATCGCCGTGGGAACGATGCCGCCTTGAGTCATGATCTGTGGGACGGCCGCGATCGCCTCGGTGGTCGTCTTGAACAGGCAAAGCAGGTCCACGCTGGCCTTGGGGCGCGGCAGGAGCCGCAACGTGATCTTTGTGAACACCCCCAGCGTGCCCTCCGAGGCGACCATGAACTGGATGAGGTTGTAGCCGGTGACGTCCTTGAGCAACTTTCCCCCGAGTTGGACGATCCGGCCGGTGGGAGTGACGACCTCCAGCCCGGTCACGTAGCGTCCGGTCACGCCGTACTTGACGGCCTTTCCCCCTCCGGCGTTTTCGGCTACGTTCCCGCCGATGGTGCAGGTCTCCAGGCTCATCGGGTAGCCGGCGTAAAACAGGCCGTATTCGGCGACCCGCTCGTTGATTTCGTTGGTGATCACGCCGGGCTCGACCACGACCATCATGTTCCGGCGGTCGATTTCGACAATGCGGTTCATCCGGTCGGTCAGCAGGACGATACCGCCGGCTACCGGCACGGCCCCGCCGGACAGCCCGCTGCCGGCCCCGCGCGGCGTCACCGCGATGCGCCGGCGGTTGGCCAGTTCTATGATTGCCGCAATTTCTTCCGCCGTCCGGGGGCGCACCATCGCCTCAGGCATGTGGGTGTACTGTTTTTCAGCCACCTCGTCGTGGCTGTAGGGTTCCAACTTCTCCAGATCATCGAAGATCACATACCGCTGGCCTACGATCGCCTTCAGTTTATCAGCCACCTCGGTCGTCACGCGATTGTATTTTTGTCCGGGCATTTCTTGGTGCCGAATCTCCACAAAAGGAAGACGGAATCGTGCCGGCGGTCTATTACGGCTTCAACCTGATGGCCTTGCGTATCTTCTTGGTCAGCACGGGCAGGATCTCGAACAGGTCTCCGACGATACCCAGTTCGGCCACCCGGAAGATTGGGGCGTTCTCATCGTTATTGATGGCGATGATATTCTCCGAGGTCTGCATGCCGGCCAGGTGCTGGATCGAGCCGGACAGGCCTACGGCGACGTACAGTTTGGGCGTAATGGTTTTTCCCGAAAGTCCAATCTGATGGGGATAGCTCAACCAGCCGCGGTCCACCACGTCGCGTGTAGCGCCTACGGCCGCACCAAGGCTGTCGGCCAGTGCCCGGATCAGCGGCAGATTTTCCGCCTTCTTGATGCCCCTGCCGGCGGTCACCACCACGTCCGCGTCCTGCAGGTTGTGCTCCTCGGTGCTGCCTGTAAAGCCCACGCGCCGGACGCGACTGGCCAGCAGTTCGCCCGCCGCCGGCAAGCGAATGATCTGCCCGCTGCGTCCTTCGGCTCTTGTCGCCGGGGAGGTGCTGCGCGGGCGGACGGTAGCCATCTGCGGGCGATGGCGAGGCGTCTTGATCGTCGCCAGAATGTTGCCGCCGATCGCCGGGCGAGTTTGAAGCAGATTGCCCGTTTCGGCCTCGATGTCCAGAGCGGTGCAGTCGGCGGTCAGCCCCGTGTTGGCCTTGACGGCTACGTAGGGCATCAGCGTTCGACCCGTAGAGGTCGCACCGGCAATGATGATCTCCGGCTTGTACTGTTCCATGAGTTTGAGCATGCAGGCTGCGTACGGCTCGGTCTCGAAGCGCTCCAGTCGAGCCGCTTCCATGGCCACCACGCGGTTGGCGCCGCGGTCGATCAACTCTTGCAGATCGCTGCTGTTGATCTGGTGGCCGAACACGACAGCCGTCAGGTCCGCGCAGCGCTTGTCGGCCAGGTCGCGCCCGCGAGTCAGAAGTTCGTGGCTGATTCGCAACACGCGCCCGCCTGACTGCTCAGCCAGAATCCAAACTCCTCTGTGTTCCATTTCAGACAAGTTGCCGTTCCTTGATGAATTCCACGAATCTCTCTGCTGCCGCGTCAATGGCCCGCTCGTCCGCGGCGGGGACTTTCTCGCACTGGCGGGCGATCTGTGGGCGGAAAATCTTCACCACCCGCGTGGGCGA
>JASLZV010000186.1:310-4617 GCA_030754715.1 Phycisphaerae bacterium | reverse complement strand
GACGATGGGCGAGGTCATCACGGCTGTCCAGCATGACCTGCCGGTCAAGTTCGTTGTTCTGGACAACGAGTATCTCGGTATGGTGCGCCAGTGGCAGGAAATGTTTTACGACAAGCGTTACTCGGCCACCCCCCACCCGTGTCCTGACTTTGTCAAGGTCGCCGAAGGCTTCGGCGCTAGGGGTCTTCGTGTTGCCGACCGGAGCGAATTGGGCGACGCCCTCAACGAAACGCTGGGACATAAAGGGCCCGTTGTGCTGGTGGTGGATGTCGAATCGGAAGAGAACGTCTTCCCCATGGTACCCGCAGGCAAGAGCCTCGATGAGATGGAACTGGGTAGGTTGTCGTGAAGACGGGCGTTTTCCCCCGGCGGCGTAGCCGGCGAGGGACGGGAGAAGAAGAATGAAACACGTTATTACTGCCCTGGTTCAGAACCAGCCGGGTGTGTTGGCCCACATTGCCGGCATGTTCGCCGCACGCGGGTTCAATATCGACTCCCTGGTCGTCGGGCGAACCGAAGACTCCGAACTCAGCGGCATGACCATCGTCGTAATAGGCGACGACAGCGTGCTCGAACAGGTGCGAAAGCAACTGGGCAAGGTCGTGTCGGTGGTCAAGGTCCGCGACTTCACCGAGGTGGCAGCCGTCCAGCGGAACCTTCTGCTGATCCGCGTTCACGCCCCGGGAGATAGGCGTCCCGAAGTGGTTGACCTGGTAAACCTGTTCCGAGGGCGGGTGGCCGACGTGGCCAAGGATTCCCTGATCATCGAAATGACGGGCACCGAAGACAAACTGGAAGCCTTCACGGACCTCGTGCGCCCTTACGGCATTCGGGAACTCGCCCGAACGGGCGTGCTGGCCATGCAACGAGGATAGTTCCTACCGGCGCAGGCTTGTGAATTAGCACGCGCCTGCGTCCCCCGAGCGCATTTTGCATCCAACGGAAGCCGACGGTGGGGATCGAACCCACAACCTCAGCTTTACGAAAGCTGTGCTCTACCGTTGAGCTACGTCGGCGCAGGTGTCGTTATCGACGGCGGGTGACGCCGCCACCCATTCGTCGACAGAGACAAATCGGCAGCTGCATCTCAAGCCGGGCGGCGAGTCTATCACCACACGCCGCTCGAATCAAGAATGCCGCGCACGCCGTCCGGTTTACATCGGCTATTATCTCTTTGGGAATAAGTGAGGCTATTGTGCCCCGGGGCCGTCGGCCTCAACCGCCTGGCGGTGCACGAGGCAACTACTTGCCAAGCCCTCCGCCGATGCGCGACAGTGCGGTGTTGGCCGACCGCACGATCCATCGGGGAAGGCGGCAGCACAAGGGGGTGCAGAACCACCAACTCGCGGCAACCAGGACCATCATCCCCGTTCCGACAAGGTTGTCCGTTATCCAGTGTCCTCCCACGAGCCGGGGAATCGTAAATAGACCGAGGATAATTGCTGAGACCAGCCCCGCACGCCAACCCCTGTGGCCCCAAAGGAAGACCGATGTTGCGGCCAGAACGAATGCGTGGTCGCCCGGGAAGCAGGTACTGCTGGCGTCCTTCGGCTTTATCCGGCCCTTCACCAACTCCGCCAGCCGTATCGCGTCAGGTAAGACCCGTGTCGGGCTCGACCGGCGATACTCGAGAGCCTTCAGGGCAATCGAAAAGGCTATGTGGGTAAGCAGCAGCAGAAGCGCGAAAAGACAAAGGGCCGCGATGTGCTCTCTGGCGTTTTTCTTTCCGCCTGACCAGATCCAGTAAACGGCGAAAATGAAAATGATACCGCCGGAGACCAGGTCGAACGGCCGCCAATTCGTGACCGTCCAAAAGTTCCGCCAGAAGGCTCCCATCTCCAAGGTGCCGTTGAGCCAATAGAAAACGCTCCGGTCGAGCGCGTCCCACAAGGCCCGGCTCACCGGCCAAAGCCAGGAGCCCAGCAAACCCGCCGCCGCCAGATGGCAGATCACCAGCGTGCCCGGTCGCCACGTCAGTCTTCCATTATCAGTCATATAAGTAAGGCCGTATAAGAAAGTCACTCGCCCCTGCAATCCGCCCGCCCGGTTGTCTCGACAAACACGGCCATGTGAGATTTCCACGAACCATACAATCGGGCCACCGGCAACATTGCGGCGTATCATAGCAGAATCCTGATCCATTTCCACACCGGTGCTAGAGCGCAGCGCCGGGGCGCAGTGCAAATGCTATGTTATTTGCCGTTTTTGCCTTTGCGCAAGACGGCTTCAAAGTTATAACCCATCCGTTGCGGGTTGCCGCAAGGGTCGGCCGGCAGCGAAAGGAATGGTAATGGGCGACAACAGTGCTTTGTGTTTGAGATTCGACATGGATACTTTCTCCACTCACCATGCGTTTATGGCGGACGTGGGATGGGGCGCTTACGCTTACGTTCCGCGTATTCTGCGGGTGGCGGAGGCCTGTGGAGTGAAGTTCCAGTTCTGCACGTGCGGGCAGGGCCTTGAGGAACACACCTTCGACCATCAGCAGATAAGGGAGGCCGGACATTCCATAGATTCGCATCTGTATACCCATCGCGTTAGTCTGCTCGATGCCCCTGTCCGGATTGCCGAGGAACTGGTCCTCACCGAGCGGGCGTTCACCCTCCAGAAGATCCCCTGGAGCGGTATCGGCGCCATCGGTATGTACCCCGAGGGAATTGACGGCCGGTTGGACGTGCAAGATCTGCTTGCCCAGCGAGGCTATCAGTGGTGCTCAACCATGTACAAGAAGGACCGCTCCCTGGAACAAATGCAGCCATATTGGCTGAACGATTTTCTGCTGGAGATTCCCTGTGCCGGGATCAGCGATCGCAATTACTTTTACGACCGGCAGGCCCCGGTGTCGGGGTTTGTCGACAGGGCTCGGACGATACTGGAGCAAGCGGCCGGGGAGAACCTTATCTACGCGATTTGCCTCCACCCGGGCGTGCTGGCCAGGTACGACGGCGAATGTGAATTTGTGACAGCAGTGGTCAATCGGGCTGTTGAGTTGGGCGTGCCGCTTGTGACGATGGACCAGATAACACAGTGGAAGACAGCCTGCCGGGAAATTGCAGCGTTCAAGACGGGCGATAGGATCGGCCAGGCCGGGGCATACTGGCAAGGCCACGGTCTCGACCTGGCGGATCTTCCGCCAATTTCCTCCGACCAGGCGCCGACGTTTCGACGCTATCTGGCCGCCGAGGCCGAGTGGAACGACAAGTGGGCCAACCCGGCGCAGCCGGAAAAGGTCCTTGACTACGTGGGCGGCTGGCGGACGTTCCCCAACTCCTTCAGAAACGGCGTGACCATCAACCGCCTGGCCCTGCGCGGGGCCGACTGCCTGAGAACTAAACTCGCCGATGCGACCAGGTTGTTGTGCATCGGCGATTCGTGCGTTTTTGGCGCGAACCCCGACGATGCCGCCTGGCCGGCGCAACTCCAGATGGAACTGAACCTCATCTCGCCGCCGGAGTACCAGGTCCTTAACGCCGGCGTCAACGGACAGTCCAGCCTGAACGTTTATCTGCGCCTACCCCAACTGCTTAAGGCCCTCGAGCCTGATACCGTGCTCATAGCCGTCCTTGCCAACGACGCGTGGAGTTGCGACCCGGGGCACGAAAGGGATTTGGCGGCGTTTGTTCCCGAGGGCTTTGTCCGAAATGTCCAGTTTGCCGTTGACATTTGCAGAGCCCACGGTGCCGAACCGATCATCGTAACTCCTCCGGGAATGGTACCTACCGACCTGAAGATGACCGCAGCCATGCTGCTGGCCTTCCACCAGGCAGCCTTCCTGGGGCCAGACAAGCAGCCGGACAAGATGCGCATGCTTTACGATCGCTACAATCAGGCCCTTAGGAATCTTGCCGAGACGAATCGGATCGCCTGTTTCGACGTGGCGACGGCCTTTGACAGGCTGCATAATCACCGCCGCGGACAACTGTTCTGCGACACGTGTCACATGCTAAAGGAAGGCTACGTTGAAATGGGCAGGATAATCGCACGGCAGATCACCGCCCGAGAACCTAAATGACGCCGCCGCCGGGGCGCGCGGACAAGGGAATACGGAATGAGCGAACTTAACGTGTCGGTGGTGGGTCTGGGAAGTATCGCCGAGTATCATCTTCGCTCGTTTGCCAAACTCCCCGGCGTCAACCTGCACGCGGTGATGAGCAGAAACCAAAAGAGTGTCGACAGAGCCGTCAGTGAATATCACGTCGATAAGGGGTTTCAAGACTACAACGAGATGCTGTCAGACCCCAAGACCGATGCCGTGGTCGTGTGCTCGCCCAGCGCCTTGCATTTTGAAATGGCCCGAAGCGCCTTGA